>DASRES010000092.1 GCA_035651955.1 Acidimicrobiia bacterium | reverse complement strand
GTCATGGCGAGGTCGACCCCGAGCGGTGCGAGCATCGCGATCAGCCGCGGCAGGTGCGCGCGGACGGTCGGCTCGCCGCCCGTGATCCGGATGGCGTCGAACCCGAACCGGCGGACGCACGCGGTCGCGATCCGGGTCAGCTCCTCGTACGTGAGGACGTCGTCGCGCGGGAGCCAGTGCATGCCCTCTTCCGGCATGCAGTACGTGCACCGGAAGTTGCACCGGTCGGTGACCGACAGCCGCAGATCCTTGACGCGCCGACCGAACGGGTCGACGAGCGGGACTGCGGACGTGGTGTGCACGCCACCAGGGTATGCCCCGGCCCGCCGGCGCCGACTCGGGCGCTCGCGAGAAGCCGCCGCGTAGGTAGTTCTGACGGTTGTCACGAACGGTCGGGTGTGGTGCAGTACCCCGGCTACCACGGCACGACACGATCGGAACGGCTGGGACCCATGGGAGGACGCGACGACGCGACCGCGACGGGCTGGCCCGTCCCCGCCCGCGCCGCTGCGATCGTCGGCCTCACCGTCGGGCTCGCCGCGTGCGGTGCGGGCGCCGTCCACCAGACCGCTACGGCGGACACGCCGACCTCCTCGCCGGCGCGCGTCGTGCTCCGCCAGCAGGCGCTCGGCACGGCTGTCGACGCGCAGATCGAGCTCGACTGCTCGACCCCGACCGCGTCCTCGGGTGGTCGCGGCGGGGTGGCGATCGCGTCGTCGACCGCGCAGCGCTGGCACGCGCCGGCGGTTCCCGGGCACGACTGGACGACCGTGGTCGACGTCGCGGCCGGCGCCACGTGCACCGCGACGGACCGGCCGCTCCCGCCCGCGGTGCTCCGCTCGGTGACGGGCGGGACGTCCGTGTACGACGGGGAGACGCTGACCGGCGTCCGCGCGACCGCGGACCCGGGCGCGACCACCGCGCTCACGCTCGTCGCAAGCGGCGCCACGTAGTTCTCGACACTTCGCGCTGGGGGCTGCGGAGGATGGGCCCGGGAACCTCGTCGCAGAGGTTCCCGGGCACACCAGCTCGAGCCCCTTAGGCTCCCGCGGATGCTCCGGGCGTGGGTGTTCGAACCGGGCGCGAACGAGCCGCGCGCGATCGACGAACCGGATCTCGCGCGGGCGCGCGACGGCGACGCGCTCCTCTGGGTCGCGGCCGAGGCCGACGACGCGCACGCGATCGACAGCGTCGTCGACGCGTTGCGCATCAACCCCTTCGTCGCCGAGGACCTCCACCACGCCAACCAGCGCACGAAGCTCGAGTGCTACCGCGACCACTGCCACGTCTCGTTGCGCGACTGCACGATCGACGGGCTGCAGATCACGTCACGCGAGATCGACGTCGTCGTCGGCGACGGCTGGCTGCTGTCCGTCAGCGAGCATCCCGTCGCCGACGGCACCGGTGCGCTCGACGAGGTGCGCCGCCGGTTCGCGCAGCACCGCGGCGAACCGGGCGCCGATGACGAGGGGTTCCTGCTCTGGGCGCTGCTCGACGTGATCGTCGACCGCTACTTCGCGATCACCGACGCGATCGACGACCGGCTCGACGAGATCGAGGACGTCGTGTTCGCGAACCAGGTCGGCGAGAGCGTCCCTCGCGAGGTGTTCGAGCTGCGACGCGGGCTCGTCGGGTTCCGTCGCGCCGTCGTCCCGTTGCGCGAGGTGCTCAGCCAGCTGCTGCGCGGTGACGTCCGGTACATCGGCGCGAGCGCGCAGACGCATCTCCAGGACGTGTACGACCACGTCCTGCGGGTCACCGATCTCGTCGAGTCGCAGCGCGACGTCCTGACCGGTCTGCTCGAGGCGCACCTCGCCGTCGTGTCGAACCGCATGAACGAGGTGATGAAGCTCACGTCGTCGTGGGGCGCGATCCTCATCGTCGCGACGCTCGTCGCCGGCATCTACGGCATGAACTTCCACCACATGCCCGAGCTCGCCTGGCGCTTCGGCTACCTCTACGCGCTCGGCCTGATGGCCGTGCTCACAATCGTCCTCTACCGGATGTTCAAGCGACGCGGCTGGCTCTGACGTTCACGCGCCGCCGCGTCCGAGGATCGAGCGCGCTCAGCGCTCCGGCGGGCAGTCCAGACGCATGACGGTGACGTCGCCGCCCTCGGGGACTCCGTCGCCGTCGGGAAGGAGCGCGAGGCCGTTCGCGAGCGCCATCGCGGACAGCGCGTTGCTCGCCTGGGAGCCCGTGCGCGCGGCGACGTACCGTCCGTCCGCATCCCTCCCGAGCCGGACCCGGTCGAGATGCAGCTTGCCGTCGGGCTTGCGCGTCATCGCGTCGCCGGCGACGGCGCGCACCGTCGGCCGCAACAGCGCCGTGTGCCCCATCATCCGCAACAACGCGGGCCTGGCGAACAGCTCGAAGCTGACGTGCGACGACACCGGGTTCCCGGGCAGTCCGAACACCGGCGTGTCGCGCACGACGCCGAACGCGAGCGGCTTGGCGGGCTTGATCGCGACCTGCCACCACTGCAACGCGCCGAAGCGGTCGAGCGCGGCCTTCACGTAGTCGTACTCGCCCATCGAGACCCCGCCGCTCGTGACCACGGCGTCGCACGTCGCGAACGCGTCTTCGAGCGTGCGGACGATGAGCGCTTCGTCGTCGCGCGCGATGCCGAGGTCTCGCGGCTCGCACCCGGCTTCGTCGAGCAGCGCGAGAAGCATCGGCCGGTTCGCGTCGCGGATCTGGCCCGGCTCGAGCGCGCCCTCGCCCTCGACGAGCTCGTCGCCCGTCGACAGCACGCCGACGCGCGCACGCGGATGCGCGCGCACCGTCTCGTAGCCGAGGCTGGCGAGCACGCCGACGTGCGCGGCGCCGAGCACGGTGCCGACGTCGAAGACGGGCTGCCCGGGCTGCAGGTCGCCGCCCGCGGCGCGTACGTGGTCGCCCGTCGACGCCGCCTCGTAGACGTTCACGCCGTCGCCGTCGCGCTCGGTCCGCTCGACCATCACGATCGCGTCGGCTCCGTCGGGTACCGGCGCACCGGTCATGATCCGGATCGCCTCGCAGTCGCCGACCGCCTGCGTCGGTGCCCGTCCCGCGGCGAGCTCGCCGACGACCCGCAGCCGCACGGGCGACGAGGGTGTCGCACCGACGGTGTCGGCGGCACGCACCGCGTACCCGTCCATCGCCGAGTTCGCGAACGGCGGGACCGCTTCGCGCGCGACGACCGCCTCGGCGAGGACGAGACCATTCGCGCGGGCGATGGCGACGTCGACGGGTGGGAGCGGCGCGACGGCGTCCAGGATCGCCGCGCGAGCGTCCTCCAGCGCGATCACAGGAGTTTGCGGCGGTGGACGAGGTCGACGAGGAACGCCTCGAGGTCGGCGCCGAGGTCGGGACGATCGAGCGCGAGCTCGATGTTGGCTCGCAGGAAGTCGAGCTTCTGGCCGATGTCGTACCGGCCCTCCTCGAAGGTCCGGCCGTACACGGTCTGGGTCTCCAGGAGGAGACCGATGGCGTCGGTGAGCTGCAGCTCGCCGCCCGTCCCCGGCTCGATGCGGTCCAGCGCCTCGAAGATCTCCGGTGTGAACACGTACCGGCCCATCGCCGCGAGCATCGACGGCGCGTCCTCGGGCGCCGGCTTCTCGACGATGGAGCGGACCTGGACGAGCCCGTCCTCGACCGGCTCGGGATCCGCGCTGCCGTAGCGCGAGATCTCCTCGCGCGTCACCTCCTTCAGCGCGAGCACCGACCGCCCGTAGCGGTTGTGCACGTCGATCATCGACCGGAGCAGCGCGGAGTCGTCGACCATGATGTCGTCGCCCAGCAACACCGCGAACGGCTCGTCGCCCACGTGGTCACGCGCCACGCTCACCGCGTGCCCGAGCCCGAGCGGGTCCTTCTGGCGGATGTAGTGGATGTCCGCCATCTCGGAGGTGCCCTGCACCTCCTTCAGCAGCTCGTGCTTGCCCTTCTGCTCCAGGTAGAACTCGAGCTCGAAGTTCCGGTCGAAGTGGTCCTCGATCGCCCGCTTGCCGCGGCCGGTGATGATCAGGATGTCGTCGATCCCGGCACCGACGGCCTCCTCGACGACGTACTGGATCGACGGCTTGTCGACGACCGGCAGCATCTCCTTCGGCTGGCTCTTCGACACCGGCAGGAACCGCGTCCCGAGGCCCGCGGCCGGGATCACCGCCTTGCGCACCGGCTTCTCGCTCACGCGCTCTCCCTCCTGCTTCGTCGTCGGCCGTCGCTCGCCGTGCTCGCCGCGCTCGCCCGGGACGGTGATCTACCCACCCGTCGCGGCCTCACCGCCACCGCCCACCGAGTCTCCCAGACCGTGCTCCTCCCCCCGGACGAGCCGGCGGAGGTTGCCCGCGTGGCGGGAGATCACGACGACGGCGAGGGCCGACACGACGGCGATGTCGAGCGCGCTGCCGCCGGTCAGCCAGACGGCGAGGGGGAACGCGACCGCGATGATCAGCGACGCGATCGACGCCTTCTTCAGGACCCGGGCGACGACGAACCACACGACGGCGAGGCACACCACGATGACCGGGAACAGCACGACGAGGACGCCGCCGCCCGTCGCCACGCCCTTCCCGCCCTTGAACCGCCGGGTGACCGGCAGCATGTGCCCCGCGATGGCGGCCACGCCGAGGATGTACGCGCCGCGATGCCCGTCGAGGCCGAGGCCGACGCCTGCCGCGAGCGCGCCCTTGGCGAAGTCGGCGACGAGCACGAGCAGACCCGCCTTCCAGCCCATGAGGCGGGCGACGTTCGACGCGCCCGGGTTCCCGGATCCCTCGTGGAGGACGTCGTGCCCGCCGGCCCGGGCGACGAGGGCGGCGCTGGGGAACGTGCCGAGGAAGTACGCGACCGGGACCAGGACCAGCACGACCACCCACACAGCCGCCATTCCTTCACTTCGCGAGGGACCGCGTCAACGTCGCCCCGGGAATCCGGATCGGTGGTGGAGCGTTCCCGAGGGCGGTACCATTTAGCAGTCCGGCCGCGGGAGTGCTAACGCCCGCCGCCGTCCCGGCCAGACGAGACAGGAACCTTCCCGACATGCCGACCTACGAGTACCGGTGCACGAAGTGCGGCGAGCACATCGAGGTGTACCAGTCGTTCAGCGAGGAACCGCTCAAGAAGCACGCCGGGTGCGGCGGCAAGCTGAACAAGGTCCTCGGCTCCGTGGGCATCGTCTTCAAGGGCTCGGGCTTCTACCGCACCGACAACCGCGGCTCCTCGCGCGGCGGGCCGCGCGACAAGGAGAAGGTCGAGTCGTCGAACGGCTCGTCCGAGTCGAGCTCGTCCACGTCGGAGTCGAAGGCCGAGTCGTCGTCCTCGTCGTCGGACTCGAAGTCGTCGGACTCGAAGCCCAAGGCGTCCGAGAAGACGAGCACGTCGAAGGCCAAGAGCGCCTGAGCGACACCGTGGGCCCGCGCGCCGAGATCGGCGTGTTCGGCGGCTCGGGCTTCTACTCGTTCCTGACCGACGTCGAGTCCATCGACGTCGACACCCCGTACGGCCCGCCGAGCACGGCCGTCCACCTGGGCGAGCTCGACGGCCGGCGGGTCGCGTTCCTCCCCCGTCACGGCCCCGGGCACGAGCTGCCTCCTCACCGGATCAACTACCGGGCAAACGCGTGGGCGATGCGCGCACTCGGGGTGACGCGGGTGATCGGGCCGTTCGCCGCGGGCTCGCTGCAGCCGCACGTCCATCCCGGCGACTTCGTCGTCGTCGACCAGTTCGTCGACCGCACCTGGGGACGGCCGGACACGTTCTACGACGGTCCCGTGCCCTACCACCCCCCGGCTGCGGACCCGTACTGCCCCGAGCTGTCCGCGCTCGCGGCCGACGTCGCGTCGGCGCGTCCGGACGTCGCCGTGCACCGGGGCGGGACGGTCGTCGTCGTGCAAGGGCCGCGCTTCTCGACCCGGGCCGAGTCGCGCTGGTACCGGTCGCAGGGGTGGGAGGTCGTCAACATGACCCAGTACCCGGAGGCGTTCCTCGCCCGCGAGCTCGGCCTCTGCTACACGGGCATCGCCCTCATCACCGACTACGACACCGGCGTCGACGACGACCCGAGCGTCGAGCCCGTCACGCAGGCGGCGGTGTTCGAGTTCTTCGAGCGCAACGTCGATCGGGTGCGCGAGCTGCTGTTCGACCTTGTCCCCCGCCTCCCCGCCCGGCGTGCGTGCGCCTGCGGCGACACGCTCGGGCCCCTTTCGGCCGAGGAACCCGGCAAGTAGCGTTCGCGAGCTCGCGCTAGCGCGCCGCGCTTCCCCCGCGTCCGACCTGCTCTCGCGCGCCCGGGAGGCGTTCCCCATGCTCCGCCGCTCACCGCGCGCCGCCCTGCTCTGGGCGGCGGCCGCCGTCGTCACCGTCGTCACCGCCACCTCCGTGGCCGGGACGCTCGCCTCGCTGCACCGCCAGGACCGCGACTACGGCAAGGTCCGGCCCGTCGTCGTCGCACGGCGCGAGCTGACGCTCGGCGCGGTCGTCGGCCCGGATGACGTCGCCACGGTGCGACTGCGCGGTCACTCGCTGCCGGCGCGATCCGTCGCCCGTCCCGAGGACGCGGTCGGCCGCGTCGTGTCGGTGCCGGTCGTCCGGGGCGCGATCGTCACCGAGCGCAACCTCGCGGCGCGTGCGCGCGACGGTCGCGACGGAGTCGTGCCGCCCGGGCAACGCGCGATGCGGATCGTCGTGTCGGACGGGCTGCAGCCGCGAGCGGGCGATCTCGTCGACGTGTACGTCACGTTCCCGGCGAACGCGGTTCCCGAGAGCACCGATCCCACGTTGACCGTCGCGAGCCACGTTCCCGTCGTCGGCGTCGACGGCGCCGGCGAGACGACCGACGGCGACACCGGCGCGCGGTCGCAACGCATCGGGGTCACGCTGCTCGTCCCGGCCGAGGACGCGAAGCGGCTCGCGTTCGCCGCCGCGACGGGGACGATCGCGCTCGCGACGACACCGCCCGAGGACGTGCTCGCGACTCCGTGAATGGACGTGCGGCGCGGGCGTCGCGGAAGATCGCCCGCGTGCAACCTCCCATCGACGCGGTCGTGTTCGACTACGGCGGAGTGTTCTCGAGCCCGCTCTTCCGGGGTGTGGGGCGGTTCGAGGCCGACATGGGGTACCCGCCCGGCTCGATCCTGGAGCTGCTGTTCGGCGAGACCGCGTACATCGGGGTCGAGGGCCGGTCGATCGTCGAGGACGGCGCGCCGCCCACGCTCGACGGCGTCCCCGAGTCCGCGCACGCGGTCACGCACGACTGGCACCGGCTCGAGATCGGCGAGCTGTCGCTCGACGAGTACTTCAAAGGCGTGATGGAGCGTGCGCCCGAGGTCCTCGGCAAGCCGATCGACTTCGACGCCTACCGCCGCTTCTCCGCCGAGATGCCGATCGGCGTGCACTGGCAGGTCGTGCACCGCGCGCGCGAGCTCAAGGCCGACGGACTGAAGGTCGCGCTGCTCACGAACAACGTGAAGGAATGGGGCGACCACTGGCGCTCGACGATCCCGCTCGACGAGCTGTTCGACACGGTGGTCGACTCGAGCGAGGTGAAGATGCGCAAGCCCGATCCGCGCGTGTACGTCCTGACGTGCGAGCGGATGGGGACGTCGCCGGAGCGCGCGGTGTTCGTCGACGACAACACCGAGAACGTCGCCGCGGCCCGGCGACTCGGGATGGAGGTCGTCCTGTTCGGCGACGACCCGTGGGCCGCGATGGCCGAGCTCGACGCGATCCTGCAACGACGCGGCACGCTCGCCTCCGCTTGACCCGCCCTGTTGGTACACAACTCGCGCCTATGACCGCGACTTGTGTACCAACGCGGCGTGGCTGGTGCGGCCGGGGAGCCGATCGGTCGCTACTTGCCGCTCATCTGCATCTCGGACACGAGCAGCGTCACGCCGGCGGCGCCGCCGGGAAGCCACGTCAGGTCGTCGCCGACCGCGGCGACGTCCCGCAGCATGCGCTGGATCGTGGATGCCACGGTGATCTCCCGGACCGGCTCCGCGAACGCGCCGTCGCGCACCATGAGACCCGTCGCGCCGACCGAGAAGTCGCCGCTCACCGGGTTCGTTCCGGAGTGCAGCCCGCTGACGGACTGCACGTAGAGCGCCTCGGGGACCGACCACAGGATCTTCTCGGGGGTGCTCGTCCCCGGCGCGAGGTGCAGCGCACGCGCGCCGACGCCGGGCGTCGACTTGAACCCGCGCACCGCGGACCCGGTCGTCGTCGTCCCGGCCCGTCGCGCGGTCGACACGTTGTGGAGGAACATCCGCAGCACGCCGTCGACGATCAGGTCGTTGCGACGGGTCGGGACGCCCTCCGCGTCGTACGACGACGCGCCGTACGCCTCGGGGTTCGTCGGGTCGTCGACGACCGTCACCAACGGCGACGCGACCTGCTCGCCCTCACGCCCGACGAACAGCGAACGGCCCTTCTGCACGGACTCCCCGTTCAGCGCGGCGCCCACGAGACCCAGCAGCGACGCCGTCACGAGCGGGTCGAACACGACGGGCAGACGACGCGACGGCGGCTGCGCGGCGCCGAGCAGGCGCGTAGCCCGGTCGGCCGCGTCACGCGCCGCCGTCGCGAGCTCGAGATCGGAGGGCGAGCGTCCGACCGAGAACCCGTACCCAGTCTGCGTCGCGGTTCCCTCGCCCGCCATCGCGTAGGAGAAGCAGGCGCACATCGTGCGCCTGCTCGACGCCTCGACGCCCGTGGACGTGGCGATCGCGGTCTCGACGGCCGCGTCCCCGTAGGACGCCGCTTCGACGCCACGCACACGCGCATCGGCCGCGCGGGTCGCGGCCTCGAGCTCGAGCGCCATGCGCACCTTCGTGTCGGTGTCCACGGACGCGAGGTCGTCGCGCCAGAGGTGGAGCGACGCGGGCTCGACACCGGCGATGTCGTCGAGCGTCGCGAGCCCGTAGAACTCGTCAGGCGCGCCGAACGACGCGTTGTCGCGTGCATCGGCGAGCGCGTCGGCGACGACGGCGTCGTCGAGCGACCCGGCCCACGCGTAGCCCTGCCGGTGGTCCGTGACGACGCGCACGCCCACGCCCGCCACCTCCGCGACGGACAGCGACTCGACGTCGCCGTCGAAGACCTTCACGTCGGTGTCGCGGGAGCGGACGACGAGCGCCTCGACCTGCTCGCCGTCGCGCGCGCGCGACGCGACCGCCCGAGCGATGTCGAGGAGGTCGGGCGGGCTCATCCCGCCGTCCCGCCGACCGTCAGCTCGGACACGCGCAACGTCGGCTGACCGGACGAGACCGGCACGCCTTGCCCCTCCTTGCCGCACGTGCCCGCCCACGTGTCGAAGTCGTTGCCGACGACGTCCACGCGCCGGAGCGTGTCGGGGCCGTTGCCGATCAGCTGCGCGGCGCGCACCGGCTCGGTGATCTGGCCGTCCTCGATCATGTACGCCTCGGTGATGCCGAACACGAAGTCGCCGGACGCGGTGTCGACCTGTCCCCCGCCGAGCGCGACGCAGTAGATGCCGTACGGCGTCTGACGGATGATCTCGTCGGGGTCCTCGTCGCCGCGCTCGAGGTACGTGTTCGTCATCCGCACCATCGGGAGGTGCTGGTACGTCTCGCGCCGCCCGTTGCCGCTGCTCGCGCGGCCGTCCTTGCGCGCGCGCAGGAGATCCCACATGTAGTCGGTGAGGACACCGTTCTCGATGAGGACATTGCGCTGCGCCGGCGCGCCCTCGTCGTCGATCGCGTACGCACCCCACTCACGTGCGAGGCGCCCGTCGTCGACCAGCGTGACGAGTGGGGACGCGACCTGCTCGCCCACGCGACCGCGGAACACGGATGCGTCACGCGCGACGAGGTCCGCCTCCAGACCGTGACCGCACGCCTCGTGGAACAGCACGCCGCCCGCGCCGCGCTTCAGCACGACGGGGAGCTTCCCGGACGGAGCCGGCCGCGCGTTCAGCATCGTCATCGCGCGACGCGCGGCGGTGCGCGCGACCTCGTCCGGGTCGATCTCGTCGAAGATCTCGAAGCCGACGGTCCGGCCCGGTCCTTCCATGCCCGTCTGCATGCCGGTGTCCCCGAGCGCGACGCACTGCACCATGAAGCGCGTCCGCACCTGGTCGTCCTCGGTCAGCAGCCCGTCGGAGTTGGCGACGAGGATGTGCCGGTGCGAGTCGGCGTAGCCCACGCTGACCTGCCGGATCGCGTCGCCTTCGGAGCGGGCGACGTCGTCGGCGCGCTGCAGGACCTCGACCTTGCGGCCCTTCGGGACCGACTCCGGCATCGTCGTCACCTCGTGCGGCGGCGCGACGGCACGACGTTCGAGCGCGACCACTCGCGAGCCACCGCCACCGCCGCGCGCCGCCGCGGCCGCAGCCTCGGCCGCCTCGCGGAGCCCGTCCTCGCTCAGGTCGGCGGTGTGCGCGTACCCGGTGGTGTCGCCGCGCACGACGCGCACTCCCGCACCACGGTCGCGCCCGGACACGAGCTCCTCGACCTTGCCGTCGTCGAGTCGCGCGGTCGAGCTGCGACGATCTTCCGCGAAGACCTCCGCGAAGTCGCCGCCGTTGCGCAGCGCGGTGTGCAGGGTGCGTTCGAGGACGGCGTCGTCGAGCACGGTGCGGCTCCGGGATCGGAGGGGCGAGGAATTGCCGCACCGGTATGCCGCGGTGACGGCCGGCTGCCTATGGTACGCCGGTGCAACTCGAGCCCGGCCTCGTCGGGAGCGCGACCCTCACCGTGTCCGACGACGACACCGCGATCGCGCTCGGAAGCGGCGACGTGCCCGTGCTCGCGACGCCGCGTGTCGTGCTCCTCGCCGAGGAGGCCACGGTCCTCGCGCTCGAGGGCCGACTGCCGGCAGGGCGGACGAGCGTCGGCTACCGCGTGCAGCTCGACCACACCGCGCCGACGGCCGTCGGCGGCAAGGTGCAGGCCGAGGCGATCCTCGAATCCGTCGAGGGACGCCGGCTCAACTTCCGCGTGTCGGTGAGCGACGGGCACGGTCTCGTCGCCGCCGGTCGCATCACCCGCGTGATCGTCGACCGCGAGCGCTTCATGGAGCGCGCCACCAACAGCTGACCTGCTCGCGTCGGCGCCTACGCTGGCGGGCGCGTGAGCGACGAGTCCGAATCGCAGCCGCCCACCTCCCCGCGCCCGCCGTGGGAGACGCAGCCCGGTCCTCCGGCACCGCCACCGGCCCCGCCCGGATGGACCCCGCCGCCGCCGTCGCCACCGGCCGCACCGCCGCCGCCCAGCGCGGCGTGGGGCGCACCACCGCCGTCGGGCGGGTGGTCACCACAGCCGCAGTACGCGACCGGCGTCGCACCGAGGCGGCGGGGATGGGCATGGCTGTGGCTGCTGATCGCCGCGCTCCTCGTGCTGATCGGCTTCGCGATCGGCGGCACCGTCCTCGCGGTCGGCACGCTCACCAAGCCCGCCGACGCGACGAACACGTACCTGCGCGCGCTGCAACGCCAGCAGTTCCCCGTCGCGTACGCACAGCTCTGCGCGGCGCGACGGAGCGAGACGCCCGCGAGCACCTTCGCCGACGAGCAGGCCAGCCGGCTGCAGAGCGACGGCGCGATCCGCGACTTCGACGTGTACTGGTCGTTCGTGACCTCCGACAACCACGCGACGACGCGGTACACGATCGACCGCAACCTGCTCGCCGAGCAACGGTTCGAGGTCGACCTCGTCCGCGAGGGCGGTCACTGGCGCCTCTGCCACTTCAAGCAGCTCGCCGACTGAAAGATGCGGCACTCACGTACGGATTCCGTACGTGAGTGCCGCATCTTCGTCAGGCGAGGTTGCTGGAGCGCGGGTAGGCGTCGGCCGGGTCGGTCAGGACGTTGACGAGGACGGGACCGTCCGCCGCGAACGCGCGGTCGAGCGCCGCACCCAGCTGGCGCGGCTCGGTCACGAGCTCGCCACCACCGCCGAGCGCGCGGACGACCTCGTCGTATCGCGTCCCAGGCCGCAGCTCGGCGGCGACGTCGTAGCCGTACACCGCCTGCATCGGGTGCTTCTCCAACCCCCAGATCCCGTTGTTGCCGACGATCGCGACGACGTGCACGCCGAAGCGCACGAGGGTGTCGAAGTCCATCAGCGAGAACCCGGCCGCGCCGTCGCCGAGCAGCAGCACGACCTGACGCGACGGGTACGCGAGGGCGGCGGCGAGCGCGTAGCCCGTCCCCATGCCGAGACAGCCGTACGGACCGGGGTCGAGGAAGCACCCGGGCGTGTACGTGTCCACGAGCTTCCCCGCGTACGACACGAAGTCGCCGCCGTCGCCGATGACGATCGCGTCGCGCGCGAGCCGCGGGATCACCTCCCCGTACACGCGCGCGGGGTGGATCGGCGTGGTGTCCGCGTCGAGCGTGTCGCGCTCCTTCTCGCGACGGGCGCGCTCCTCGTCACGCAGCCGCGCGATCCACGCGTCGTGGCGATCGGCGCGACCACCGGAGCCGCCGTCGGCGAGCAGCGCAAACGTGCGCGCCAGGTCACCACCCGCGGACGCCGCGAGCTCCACGTTGCGCGACACGCCGTCGCGCGTGTCCGCGAGATGCACGACGCGCGCGTCGCCGAAGTGCCCGAACCCGAGCCGGAAGTCGAGCGGCGTGCCTGCGACGACGACGAGATCGGCCTCCTTCAACGCGAGCGAGCGAGCACGCGAGAACGCGAGCTCGTGATCGGCGGGCAGCAACCCGCGCCCCATCCCGTTCGCGAACACCGGCACGCGCGCCATCTCGGCGAAGGCGCGCACGCCGTCCTCCGCGTGCGCCCAGTAGAGGTCCCCGCCCGTGACGAGCACCGGCCGCTCGGCGCCCGCGACGAGCACCGCCACGCGCGCGACCGCGTCGTCGTCGGGGTCGTCACACCGCAGCACGGATCGGTCCGGCGCAACGGGCACGTCCACCTCCGCCGCGCCGAAGAACACGTCGAGCGGGACGTCGAGAAAGGTCGGGCCCCGGTGGGGCGTGCACGCGGCGCGCACGGCTGCATCGAGATCGCCGGGGATCGACGCCGTCGCGCTCGCGGTCATCGCGGACTTCGTGATCGACCCGACGATCGGCAGGTGGTCGAGCTCCTGCAGCGACCCGCTGCCCCACCGCGCCTGCGGCGCACGTCCACCGATGACCGTGACGGGCGAGCCGTTCATCCACGCGGCCGTCATCGCGCTCACACCGTTCGTCACGCCGGGCCCGGCGGTCAGGGCGGCGACGCCGACGCCTCGGGTGACCTTCGCGTGCCCCTCCGCCGCGAACGCCGCCGTCTGCTCGTGACGCGTGTCGACGATGCGGATGTCGCGTTGCACGCACCCGTCGTACAGGGGGAACAGGTGGCCGCCCGACAGCGTGAAGACGCGGTCGACGCCGTGGCGCGCGAGCACGTCGGCGGCGAGGACGCCACCCACGCGCGCCCCGGTCGTCACGCGTCGACGCGCGCGAGGAACTCGGTGAGCGCGCGCAGCCAGGGCTCCGGGTTCTCGAACTGCGGCGAGTGCCCGGCGTCGGGGATCACCGCGAGCGTCGCACCGGGGATCGTCGCCGCCATCGCCCGGCTCACCTCGACGAACGGCCGGTCCTGCTCGCCGACGATGACGAGCGTCGGGCAGCGGATCGCCGCGAGGTCGGCGAGCCGGTCCTCCTGGTGTGCCATGTCGCGCGCCGCGCCCGCCCACATCGCGGCGGCGAGCGCGTCCCACTTGGAGTCCTCGAACTCCTGGAACCCCTCGCGCTCCGCAAGGAGACGGAGGTGCGCGGGCGTGTCCAACGTCGCCGCGGCGTCGAGCAACGGCTTCAACGCGTCCTTGCCGTCCTCGAGGATGATCTTCGCGGCGGCGTCCATCAGCTCGGGGTCGATGCCGGGCACGGGCCCGGGCGCGGTGTCCATCAGCACGAGCGCGTCGACGCGCGCGGCGTGGGCGAGCACGACGCGCTGCGCGACCATCCCGCCCATCGAGTGGCCGAGCAACCGGAAGGTGTCGAGGCCGAGCGCGTCCGCCACCGCGATGGTGTCGTCGGCGAGCCGGTCGAGCGTGTAGCGGTCGGGATCGTCCGGCCCGTCGCTCGCTCCGTGACCACGGTGGTCGAAGGCGACGACGCGGTACCCCTCCGCCAGCGTGTCGAGGTGGTCGCCGAAGTCCTCCTTCGCACCACCGAACCCGTGGACCAGGAACAGCCCCGGGCCGTCGCCGCGCACGTCGACCTCGAGCGCGACGCCTTCGTCAACCGTGATCCTCACGCGGCCCCCTTCTCGCCCCTCGCGGCCCCATAGGCTACGAGGATGGCGGCGACCGAGACGGCGAGCAGAGGCCGTGCGTCCCGCCCCTGGGTCTTCTGGGTGCGGATCGTCGTCAGCCTCGGCCTCCTCGCCCTGCTCGTCTCGCGCATCAACCTGCGCAACCTCGTCCCGCGCCACCCGCACCTGGCGACGGCGGCGTTCCTCGCCGCGGGCCTCGCGGTCACGCTGCTCGGCTTCGTCCTCTCGGCCTGGCGTTGGCAGCGGGTGCTGTGCGTGTTCGACACGCCCGTGAAGGTCCGGATCCTGCTGTCGCACTACCTCGCCGGGCAGTTCGTCGGCAACGTGCTGCCGTCGACCATCGGCGGCGACGTGCTGCGGGTCAGCCGGGCGTCGAACAGCACAGGCTCCATGAGCGACGCGTTCGCGTCCGTCGCGCTCGAGCGGTTGACCGGCTTCCTGTCGCTCCCGCTCCTCAGCCTGCTCGGCTTCGCGTTCATGCCGAGCCTGCTGGACGGGAAGACGGCACGCGGCAGCCACCTGGCGCTGCTCGTCGACGGGGTCGCGCTCACCGCGCTCCTGTCGATCCTGCTGCTCGCGGCGAGCCCCCGGCTCGCGGGCCGGTTCCGCGAGCACGAGAACTGGATGCGCTTCATCGGCGCGGTCCACGTCGGCGTGGACCGGCTGCGCCGCCGGCCTCGCCTCGCGATGCCGGTGATCGTCGCGTCGGTGCTCTACCAGATCTCGACGATCCTGACCGTCTGGTTCGCGATCAAGACGCTCGACCTGTCGATCCCCGCGGGAGCGGTCGTGGCCTACGTCCCGGCGGTCGCGATGCTCCAGGTGCTGCCGATCTCGCTGAGCGGCCTCGGCGTCCGCGAGGGTGCACTCGTCATCTTCTTCCACCACTGGGTCCGGTCCGGCCAGGCTGTCGCCGTGGGATTGCTCTGGTACGCGATGTTGTTGGTCGTGAGTCTCCTCGGCGCGCCGTCGTTCGCCATCGGGCACCGCCTCGGCGTCGCCGGCCAGGAGCAGGACCCCAGAGCCCCGGCGGACGAACCCGAAGAGCCGAAGCGTTGACCGACACCACCACGCGACCCACCGCCGCACGTCGGCCACGCCGCATCGCGCCCCGTCTCCCCGGCGGGCGGACCCTGCGCGACGGTCACCGCATCTACTGGTGGGTCGAGATCCTCGCGATCCTCGCCTACTACGCCGTGTACTCCGCGGTACGCAACGCGGCCGACGCGAACGTGCGGCTCGCGCGCCAACACGCACACCAGCTCATCCACGTCGAGCACCTCATCGGCATCCTCCACGAGCAGACGCTGCAACGGTGGGCGCTGCACTTCGAGCCGCTCATCGTCGCGATGAACTACGTCTACGGCTCGCTGCACTTCGTCGTGACGGCGGGCGTCGGCGTCTACCTCTTCCGCAAGTGGAGCGACGACTACCCGAAGTGGCGCAACACGCTCGCGATCACGACGGGCCTCGCGCTGATCGGCTTCTACTTCTGGCCGCTCATGCCACCGCGTCTCTACGGGCACGGCTTCATCGACACGCTGGCCAAGTACCCGACGATCTGGTCGTTCAACTCGGGCGAGATGAGCAAGCTGTCGAACCAGTACGCGGCGATGCCGAGCGTGCACTGTGCCTGGGCGCTGTTCTGCGCGTGCGCGCTCGTCCCGCGGCTGCGCTCGACGTGGGCGAAGGTGCTCGCGGCCTGCTACCCGGCACTGACCGTCACCGCGATCGTCCTCACCGGAAACCACTACTTCCTGGACGCGGTCGGCGGCTTCACGACGCTCGGCATCGGTTACGTCGCGGCGCGCGCCATCACGCGCGCGGGCCGCGGTGAACCGGTCGTCGACATCGCGGCGCAGGAGCGTCGCGAACGCGGCCGCGTGACGCAGGAACCCGAGCCGGCACTTCCCGAACGCGGTACCGGCACGGAGGGCTCGCTGTAACGCGGGATTTGCGACGCCCGTGACGGCGCGCCGATCCTGACCCGCCATGCCTGAGACCGTCGACCTCGACCATGTCGCGATCGGGACGCCCGACGCGCGCGACGCGATCCGGTACCTCGTGGGCGAGCTCGGCGGCCTCGTCCTGTTCGGCGGGCAGGGTCCCGGGTTCCGGCCGATGCAGATCCGTCTCGGCGACGCGCGCGAGGGCATGACGGTCGAGCTGCTCGAGCCGTGGGACACCGACAAGAACGACTTCCTCGCGCGCTTCGTCGCCCGTCACGGCGAGGGACCGCACCACATGACGTTCAAGGTTCCCGACCTTCCCGCGATGCTCGACCGCGTCGACGACGCGGGCTTCCATCCCGTCGCGGTCGACATGTCCGACCCGACGTGGAAGGAGGCGTTCCTCCACCCGCGCGAGTCGCACGGCACGGTCGTGCAGCTCGCCGAGGCGCACGAGGATCTCCCCGACCTCACCGCGCTCGTCGCGTGGGTCGGCGAGCACGGCCCCCGCACGAATCCTCAGTGGTGGCCGGACCCGCCGGTCCGCGGTGCGCGCGCCGCGCGCCTCCGCCGCGTCGTGCTCACGACGCCGTCGGTCGACGCGACGCTCGACCTGTTCGCCGGCGTGCTCGACGGCAAGGTGGTGGAGAGCGGCGAGGGCTGGACCGAGCTCGTATGGCCCGGGGGCGGGCGCATCCGGTTCGAGCAGCGCCCGGGATCACCCGGCATCGACCGGCTCGAGGGCGACGTGCTCGGCGCGCGCGTCGACACGACGCTCGCCGGGGCGCATCTCGTGCTGCACCCGCGCGGCGACTGGCCCGCGCCCACGGTCAGCGACCGTCACGCTCCCGACCGCGCCGCCACGTGATCAACCGATCGGCGATGGCACCGAGGATCGCGGAGCCGATGATCACGTAGATCAGGCGCGAGTTGCGGTGCGTCACGAGGAAGTCGACGCGGACGCGCTGGCTGTTCGCGAACGCGAACCACAGGACGATCGCGACGACGATCGCGGCGACGACGTGACGAGGCGTGATCAGGTTCCGCGGCTGCCGTCCCCGATCGTCCACGGGGCACAGCTTCTCACGTCCGCGCGTGCCCGGCGACGATGCGCAGGACGCAGTCGCGCACCGCTCGGTCCGCGAGTGACAGGTGCGAATCGCGCGCGCAGACGAGTGCGAGGCGGCGGGGTGGCATGTCGGCGATGGTGACGCGTCGTACGCCCTCGGACGCGGGCGCGGTCGCGGTCTCGGGCAGGACGGAGACGCCCGCGCCCGCGGCCACGAGGTCGGAGATCAACCGGATGCCCTCGACCTCGACCGGGACGGACAACGAGAACCCGCGCGCGTGTGCGGCGGCGTCGATCTCGATCCGGAGGGGGTTGTTGGGCGGGGGAAGGATCATCGGGAACTGCGCGAGCGCCTGCAGCGGCACGGGGTCGGGCGGGAGCTTGACCCCGGCGCCGACGAGGCCGACGAGGGCCTCGTCCATCAGGTGCTCGACGCTGACGCGCGCGTCCATGACGGGCTCGGTGACGAGTGCGAGCGCGAGCTCCTGCCCGAGGACCTCGGCGACGAGCCGCTCGGACGCGCCCTCGACGATGCGCAGCGACACCCCGCTCGCGCGGCCGCGCATGTCCGCGACCAGCGCGGGGACCAGCCACCGGCTCGCGGTGCCGACGACGCCGAAGCTCGCCGTACCGGCCTCGAGGCCCTGCAGCATCGAGACGTCCTCACGGAGCCCGTCGAGCTCGCGCCGGATGCGGCGGGCCCGCTCGAGCACGACGTCGCCGCACTCGGTCGGGCGCGCCCCCTTGCGGCCCCGGACGAGCAGCTCGACGCCGAGCTCGTCCTCCAGCTGGCGAACCTGCTCGGACACGTTTGACTGGACCGTGTTCAGGGCATCGGCAGCGGCGGTGAACGACCCCTCCGCCTCGATGGCCAGCAACACGTCGAGGTGACGTAGCTCCACCGCCCGATCCTCCCGTCCCGCCCGCCCGCTCCGTCGCCGGAACGATCGCTCTGACGATCGTCGTCGACGATCGTTCCTATCAAGACTAACTGTTGGACAGATTCGGAGGGCCTGTAGTTGCATGACGCCCTCTGGGTGCATCGGGGAGTCGGTCCCCCCGCCGATTCCCCGATGCGTTCGCGCCGACCGGACCACGCCGGAGCCTCAGCCGGGACGCCGGCGCCGAGCGACCAGAGAACCAGGAGACACAGGAGGATCATGGCCGCAGAGAGCCTTTCGAACCTGGTGTTCACCGGCACGCTGGCCTGGACGGGCGACGCCGCCTGTCGGGGGCAGACCAGCCTGTTCTTCGCGCCGGCAGGGGAACGACCGGAGGCGCGGGTCGTTCGTGAAGCACGGGCTCGGGCCATCTGCACCGACTGTCCCGTCGTGGAGCCGTGCCGTCAGTGGGCGCGCGAGCAGCGTGAGTACGGCTTCTGGGGCGGCGAGTCCGAGGAGGAGCGCGCCGCCGCGGGGTTCCGCGTCGACATGCCCGTCGGCCGGGTCGCCCGGTACCCGAAGGGGAACGGGCAGCCGGTCGCGCCGCGCACACCGCGCGTCGCCTGACCGACCACATCGCGACACCCAGGACGCGCCGTCACGGCCCTCCGTGACGGCGCGCCTCGCGTCGTCGGCTCGCTAGTGTCCCGGCGGCATGAGCGACGCGACGGGTGTCGATCTCGAACGGCTCCGGCCGTACTTCGCGCGCCACGTCGACGGCGCGGGTGACGCGCCGCTCCATGCGGACCTGATCGCGGGCGGGCGGTCGAACCTCACCTACGTGATCGGTGACGGTGAGCGGGAGTGGGTGCTGCGCCGACCGCCGCTCGGCCACGTGCTGCCGACCGCGCACGACATGGCCCGTGAGTACCGCGTGCTGGCCGCGCTCGACGGGACGGACGTGCCCGTTCCGCATCCGTACGTCCTGTGCGAGGACACCGACGTCATCGGCGCGCCCTTCTACGTGATGGAGAAGGTCGACGGCATCATCCTGCGCACGCCGGAGGAGACCGCCCGCCTCGACAAGGACGTCGCCCGCCGGTGCTCGATCGAGCTGGTCGACGTCATGGCCCGGATCCACGGCGTCGACTACGAGCGCGTCGGGCTCGGCGACTTCGGTCACCCCGACGGGTTCGTCGAACGTCAGGTCCGCCGGTGGGGCGAGCAGTGGGAGCGGTCCAAGACGCGCGAGCTGCCCGCGATCGACGAGCTCGCCCGGCGGTTGCGCGCCGCGCTCCCACCGTCGCCGCCGCCCACGATCGTGCACGGCGACTACCGGCTCGACAACACGATGCTCGCGGCCGACGACCCCGGTCGCATCGTCGCGGTCCTCGACTGGGAGATGGCGACGCTGGGGGACCCGCTGACCGACGTCGGCCTGTTCCTCCTGTACTGGGGACAGGGCGACGCGCAGATCATCGCGACGGGCCGCAACGTCGCGACGGACACCGGCTTCATCTCGCGCGACGAGGTGATCGACCGGTACGCCGCGACGAGCGGGCGCTCCGTCGACAACCTCGACTTCTACGTCGTGCTCGCCGCGTACAAGCTCGCGATCATCGTCGAGGGCATCCACGCGCGGTTCCTCATGGGCAAGACGCTCGGTTCCGGGTTCGAGACGATGGGCGAGTCGGTCGTGCGCCTGTCGGAGTGGGCGCTCGAGCAGGCCGACAAGTCGTCGATCCCCGCATTGCGCGCCTGACCAAGGAGTCGACGGGCGGCGCCCGATCCGCTGCCGCGCGGCGGTCGTAACCTGGAGCGATGGCAGGTCTCGTCTGGGAGGACCGGCCCCGGTTGCGGCGGCCCGTGATGGTCGCGGGGTTCGAAGGTTGGAACGACGCCGGCGACGCGGCGTCCGACGCGGCGACGTGGATCGTCCGCAACTTCGACGCGTCCTGCTTCGCGTGGATCGACCCCGAGGAGCACTTCGACTTCCAGTCGAACCGTCCGCGTGTCGAGCTCGTGGACGGCGTGACCCGCCGCATCACGTGGCCCGAGAACCGCTTCTACGCGGTGGCGACGGGGAGCGACGACCACGACCTGGTCGTGCTCCGGGGCGTCGAGCCGAATCTGTCGTGGCGGTCGTTCTGCGCGTCGGTGATCGAGGTCGCGCGCTCGACGGGCTGCGAGCTGGTCGTGACCCTCGGCGCGCTGCTCGCCGACGTGCCGCACACGCGGCCCGTCAGGATCACCGGATCGGCCACCGATCCCGAGCTCATCGAGCGACTGCACCTGCAGAGCTCGCGCTACGAGGGCCCGACCGGCATCGTCGGCGTGCTCCACGACGAGTGCCGGCGAGCCGGCCTCGCGTCGGTGTCGCTGTGGGCGCCGGTCCCGCACTACGTCGCGTCGCCACCGAACCCGCCCGCGACGCGGGAGCTGCTCGCCCGGCTGGCCGATCTGACGCGCTTCAGCGTCCGCCTCGACTCCCTCGACGCGACCGCCGTCGCGTGGCGGGAGCAGGTGAGCGAGGCGGTCGCCGGTGACGACGACGTGCGCGCGTACGTGAGCCAGCTCGAGCGCCAGGTCGACGAAGCGGAGCCCGGGCTGGAGATGCGCAGCGGCGAGTCGATCGCCGCGGAGCTCGAACGGTACCTGCGCGAGCGCGAGCAGCGCGGCGAGGCCTGATCAGCGCGACGTCGCTCGGGCGCCGGGTGCTCCGAGCGCGCCGGCGAGGTCGTCGGCGAGCCGGCGCGCGTCGTCGGGCGCGAGCCGGGCGACGTTCACGCGGATCGCCGGCGCGCTCGCGATCCGGAACCGCTCCCCCGCGCTCACGCCCCACCCCGAGACGAGGAGCGCGCTCACGACGGTCGCCTCCGCGGGGACCGGGATCCAGACGTTGAGCCCGGAGCGCGCGTGTGACGCGATGCCGTGACGGCCGAGCGCTCCCACGAGCGCGTCCCGCCGGCGCGCGTACGTCGCCGCGGCGCGGTCGAGGAGGCGTTGCGTCGCGCGGTCGCACAGGAGGTCCGCGACGATCTCCTGCAGCAGCCAGCTGACCCATCCGGGTCCGACCCGCTGCGCGCCTTCCACGCGGTCGATGGTCGTCGCGTCGGCGGTCAGCATCGCGACACGGAGGTCGGGGCCGAGGGCCTTGGCGACCGAGCGGACGACGGCCCAACGGGCGCGGCGGGCGTCGACGAGCGTCGTGCCGGGTGCACCCGCGATCGCGCCCGCGTGGTCGTCCTCGACCACGACGACATCGGGATGCGCGCGCAGGACGGTTCGCAGGGCGCGTGCGCGGTCGGCGCCGATCGCGGCGCCAGTCGGGTTCTGGGCGCGCGGCGTGACGACGACCGCACGAGCGCCGTCGCGCAGCGCGCGCTCGAGCGAGTCGGGCTGCGGCCCGTCGTCGTCGACCCCGACCGGTGTCCGACGCATCCCGAGCGCGGCCACCAGGTCGTGCACCGACGCGAAGCCCGGATCCTCGACCGCGACGCGGTCGCCGACGCGCAGATGGGCGCGCAGCACGCGCTCGACGCCGTCGAGCGCGCCACTCACGACCGCGACGCGCGTGACGGGGATGCCGTCGGCCTCGAGCGCGCCGCGCGCGACATCGGACAGCGCGGGGAGAACGGGGCCCTCGCCGTATCCCGCGCGGCTCGGCCGGGCGCGACGGAGGACGGGCCCGAGGGGCGGCAACAGCGCGGGATCAGGTCCGCCGTCGACGAGATCGAAGACGCCGGGCGGGAGCGGCGCGTGGGGCACGACCGGCAACGGCGCGGCGTCGCGCACACGCGTCCCGAGCCGCCCCGCCCCCTCGGTGATCCCGCGACGAGCGAGCTCGCGGTATGCGGCCGCGACCGTCGCGGGCGCGACACCCGCTCGCGCCGCGAGGTCGCGCACGGTCGGCAGGCGGGCGCCGGGCGGGATCTCGCCCTTCGCGACGAGCCGCTCGACGCTGCCGGCGATCTCGCTCGCCGTGCGCCCCGTGATCCGATAACGTTCTGCCATGAGTGATCAGTTGTACTGTAACGAAGACGCGACGTACGCGCCAACGGCCCAGACGGCCGTCCGCCGTCTTCCTGAGCGCGCGCACTACGACCGCGCCACCGTGCACGCGATCCTCGACGAGGCGCTCGTGTGCCACGTCGGCTTCGTGCACGACGGCCGCCCCGTCGTCATCCCCACCACGTTCGTGCGCGACGGCGAGACGCTCTTCGTGCACGGCTCTCCGGCGAGCCGGATGCTGCGCACGTTGTCGCGCGAGATCGACGCGTGCGTCACGGTCACGCTGCTCGACGGCCTGGTGCTCGCACGCTCGACCGTGCACCACTCGATGAACTACCGCTCGGTCGTCGTGCTCGGGCGCGCCCGCCGGATCGACGACCTCGGCACACGCGACGCCGCGCTGCGTGCGCTCGTCGAGCACGTCGTGCCCGGCCGCACGGCGCAGGCCCGCGCCGCGACCGAGAAGGAGCTGCGCGGCACGCTCGTGCTCGCGGTCGACCTCGAGCACGTGTCCGCGAAGGTGCGCACGGGCGGTCCGCTCGACGAGGAGGCCGACCTGTCACTGCCGGTCTGGGCGGGCGAGATCCCGCTGCGGATGGTGCGCGGCGAGCCCGTCCCCGACCCGTTGGTACACAACTCGCGGTCATAGGCGCGACTTGTGTACCAACGCGGCCAGGGCGGCGGCGTGGTGGCGCGGCGCGGTGGGCGCGGCGTTGGTCGTCAGCCCAGGAGCTCTCGTGCGGTCGCGAGCCAGAGGTCGGTGGAGAGCCGCAGCGAATCGACGTCGACCCGCTCGTCGTTGCCGTGGAAGCGCGTCGCGAAGTCCTCGAAGCCGACGCGGTCGCTGAACAGCCCGAAGCCGTAGCCCACCGAGCCGGCTCGGCGGAAGAAGCGGTTGTCCGTACCGCCGACCATGAGCGACGGGAACAGGCGCGACCCGTCGACCAACCGGGAGGTCACGCGGCCGAGCACGTCCCACAACGGCGTGTCCGTCGGCGAGCTGGTCGACGGGTCGTCGTTCGACTCGATCTCGACCCGGTCCGCGAGGTCGCCGAGCGCGTCGACGAGGAGCGCGCGCACCTCGTCACCCGACTGGCCGGGCAGCGTGCGCACATCGACCTCCAGCTCGACGAGGTCGGGGATGACGTTCGTCTTCGTGCCGCCGTGCACGACCGTCGGCGCGATGGTCGTGTGGGTGCACGCGTGGAACAGGCGCGCGGCACCGGGAGGAAGCGCCTCCAGGACCTCCGGCAGACGGTCGGGGTCGAGCAGCGGATCCGCGAGCTCGGGTGGGAACGACATCCCCTCGACGAAGCGACGCCACGTCTCGTGAATCCGGGTCCGCGGCTCGTACTCCGCGAGCCGGCGCACGACCTCGGCGGCGGTGACGAGCGCGTTGTCCGCGCCGTGCGGCTGCGAGCCGTGACCCGGCGTGCCGCGCACCCGCAGCTTCGACCAGTAGGTGCCCTTCTCCTCGACCATGACGGGGAGGCCGGTGCCGGCGGGTGACGGCGTCTGGAACCCGCCGAACTCGGTGAGCACGTAGTCGGTGACGACGGCGTCGGGCTCGTTCTCGACGAGCCACTTCGCGCCCCACGTGCCGAGCGCCTCCTCGTCGGCGACCGCGAGGTACACGAGCGTCCCCCGCGGCTTGAACCCCTCGGCCGCCAGATGGCGGAACGCGACGGCCATCGACGCGGTGAGGTTGAGCATGTCGACCGCGCCCCGTCCCCACACCTCGCCGTCGACCAGCTCGCCGCCGAACGGGTCCCGGTGCCAGCCGTCGGCGTTGACCGGCACGACGTCGGTGTGCCCCATCAGCAGCAACGACGGTGCGTCCGGGTCGCTGCCCTCGATGCGGCTCACGAGGCTCGTGCGCCCGGGCCGCGGCTCGAACAGCTCGGTGTCGAACCCGCCCCGGCCGAGGTACTGCGCGAGCAGGTCGACGCTCCGGACCTCGCGGCCGGACTCCACCGTGCCGTCGTTGACGCACGCGTTCCGGATGAGGTGCTGCAGGAGGTCGGTGACCTCACCGGTGAGCGTGTCGCCGTCGGTCGCCATGGCGCGCACCATAGCCACCCACATGGTGGGGGCTTACGACGCCGGGGCGACTCGATAGACGAGGCGGTTGCGGGCGTCGCGCCAGCGCTCGGCCTGCCCCGCGAGGACGAGGTGCTCGAGATGGGCGAACGTCTCGCTCTCGGCCATCACGCCCCAGTGGCGCTGCGGGAACACCTCGTGGCAGAGGTCGCGCACCGTCGCGGGACCGAGCGCGAGCGACACGTCGCGCAGCTGCTCCATCCGCTCCTCGTGGTGCTCCTTGATCGCCTCGACGCGACCCGGCACGTCGTCGAAGGGATGACCGTGCGCGGGGAGGCCGAGCCCGACGCCGTCGAGCCCGGCGACCAGGTCGAGGGTCGCGAGGTACGACCGCAACGAGTCCGCGCCGTTGCCGACGCCCGAGACGTGCGGCGTGATCGACGGGAGGACGTGGTCCCCGGACAGCAGGATCCCGTGCTCCGGGTCGTAGAGGCAGAGGTGGTCGAGCGTGTGCCCGGGCGTGTGGATCGCGGTCCAGTCACGGCCGGCGAGGCGGATCGTGTCGTCGTGGCGGACACGCCGGGTGGGGTCGGGCGCGGAGAACAGCAGCCCGAGCGCGCGGATCATCATCCGCCGGTGCCAGGGCGGCATCGGCATCCTCGTCCCGCCCCACGGCGTCTCGCCGCCCCAGCCGGACGACTGCGCGGTCCGCTGCGTGGACGGGTCGTCGCGCAGCGGGTCGTCGAAGATCTCGGAGTCGGGTCCGATGTCGAGGAGCTGCGCCGCCTTGGCGGCGTCGCGCTCGGCCTCGATCGCCTCGTGCTCGCTCGACGGGCGTCGCGCGAGCTTCCGTTCCAGCGACCACGTCGTGAACGCGGCGTGCGCGACCAGCTCCGCGCCCGCCTCGCGCGCGAGACGTCCGGCCCCGCCGAAGTGGTCCGGGTGCGAGTGCGTCACGAGGACGGTGTGGACGTCCTTGACCCGGAACCCCGCGGTCCGCAACCGCTGCTTGAGCGCCTTCCAGGACTGCGGGCCCGGGAGGCCGGGGTCGACGACGGCGAGGCCACGGTCGTCGAGCAGGCCGTACATGTTCACGTGCCCGAGCCCCGGCATCCAGATCGGGAGCTGCATCCGGATGACACCGGGTGCGACCTCGGTGACCTCCTCCGACGCCGGCTCCTGCTCCTGCTTCGGCGGCCGCGGCGCGGGCGCGCCGGTCGGAGGGGTCTGGGTCTCGGTCACCGGGTCAGGGTACCCGAACCCCGTTCGGGCGCTTCCCGGCCGTCACTGGCTCCGGGGCCGGCTCCCTGCGTCGCGAAGGCTCGCCGTGCGATCCCGGGCGTCGTCGCCGGCGCCCGTCCGCATGCCGAACGTGAAGCGCGCGCGCAGCGACCAGTGGCCGGTCACGCCGGGGGTCATCAGCCACGCCTCGCCGGCCTCGGTCGCGACCGGGAGACGGCGGGCGAGGTGCATCGCGAGACGGTCGGGCCAGGTGTCCTGCGCGACGGTGAGATGCGGGACGACGTCGGTGTGGATGCCGTCGTAGGGCGGGCACCGCGGCCACGCGTCGACGAGCGCGCGTGTGATGTCGGCGAACGGTTCCGCGGGTTCGGGCGCGAGGAAGAGCACACCGGGGAACGACTCCACGCGCGTCAGCTCGAAGCGGAAGGGTGCGCGCCGCGCGAACACGTCGTGGAGCGACGCGACGACGGAGTGGTCGATCCGACCCGCGGGAAGGAACGGGTAGAGCAACGTCACGTGCGCCGGCATCCCGAGCCGCGCGCTGCGGTCGTGGCGGTCGCGATGGACGGCGACGACGGGCTCCGCGGCGGGAATCGGGACGATCAGCGCGCTCGCCCGACGCAAACTGCGCAATGAGTCACCGACCGACCAACGGCTCACGCGCGCGCCCCGTGGCATTGTCGTCGCACAGGATCCGTGCGTGATACGACTGTCGCGCCGTTCGGGACCGGAGCGGAACGATCGACGATGTCGCGCGACAGCAACGTGCACGACGAGGGCCGGACGCGCGTGTGATGACGCGTGCGCGTCAACGACGCACGGTGACGGTGTACCTCGACGGCCGCAAGGCACTGCGGTTCCGACGTGTGCGCGGCGCGGACGGCTCCCGCGAGCTGCGGCTCGTCTTCCGCGCGCCGGGCGTCGACGACGACGCCGTCGAGCGGGTGCGCGTCGACATCCTCCAGCGATGGCAATGGCGCGAGGAGGACGACGTCGACGGGGACGGGACCGGCTGACCCGGTCATGCCAGGACGCGACGTGCACGCGCCCACAGATACGCGGGCGGCCCCGCCGCCAGACCCGCCAGCTCGAGCAACGTGAGCGCCGTCGGGTAGTCGCCGCCCTTGCCCCGGTTCTTCGGCGAGTCCGTCCGCACGAGATACGCGAGGCCGCGCGGCACACGGCGCAGCACGTCGCGACGTTCGGGCACCGCGACGAGCTGCTTGGTGAGCGCAGCCGACAGGCCCGTCCCGTAGTGGAAGAGCTGGCGCGCGAGCAGGCGGGTGTCGGCGTGATGGCGGTGCCACACGATCGCCGCCGGCTCGTACGTGAGACGGCGACCACCGCGGAGCAGCCCGATGTACAGGTCGAGATCCTCACCACCCGCAGACGCCGTTCCTGCACCGAGGCTGGTGTCGAACGGCCC
>DASRES010000091.1 GCA_035651955.1 Acidimicrobiia bacterium | reverse complement strand
CGGACGACCGCGCCGTCCACGAGCTCGCACGCGAGGTCAACGAACGGGCCGTCGCGCTCCACGAGCGGGCCGTCGCGGTGTTCGAGGAGGCCCGTCGACTCCGTCCGCGTCCCTCGACGGACGGCGCGCGCGCTTGACGGGCTCGGCGCCGCGTCAGCGGACGCGCTGCGCGAAGACGACGAGTGCGTCCTTCGGGTGCGTCTCGATGGTACGGAGCTGGTTGCGCGCGGCGGCTGCGAATCTCGACTGCGGTCCGAATCGCGCCTCGGCGCTGCGGACGACCGCGCGTGCGCGAGCGAGCTCCGCGCGGGAGTAGGGAACGACGGCGCGAGCGATGCGCGTCGCGCCGGGCGGCGTGGCTGCATCGACAGACGCCGGTCCGCTCACGACGCTGACGAGGACGCGCACGACGCCGTGCGGACGACGCGTCCGCAGGTTGTCGCCGTTGAAGTCGCTGAAGAAGATCTTCACGCCGTGCCGCTCGAGCTGCAGCGCGATCGCGCTCTCCTCGAGCCCGCCGAACGAGCCGACGAACGCGACGGGTCCACTCCCCGGTGGGAGATGCGCGCGCACCTGTGCGGAGGCGCTCCGGATGATGTGCTGGTGGGACGCCTGCGGACCGGCGGACACGACCGCGGAGACCGACGCCGTCGTCGCGAGCGCGAGCACGGCGAGCAGCGCGACGCCCGCCGACGTCGCGGGCGCGAGCCGGGGGCGCGGGACGCGCCCCGCGAGGCGTGGGAGCAGGAGCTCGGAGACCGCGAGCCATGCCGCCCACAGGATCGCGATGCCCCAGCACGCGCCGATGACCCACGTCCAGCGGACGAGATACGCGAACACGCCGCCGGTGATCGAGCTCACCGCGTAGACCGCGGTCGCGGTGGCGACGACGAGCGTCGCGAGCAGCATGCCGAGGGTGCGGTGTCGGAGGACGATCGCCACCGCGAGCGCGCCCGCGCCCAGCACGAGCAGCCACGGGACCGCGGCCCCCTGCGCGGACGGTGCGAAGCCGCTCAGGAACGAGTTGCGCACACCGAACAGCCATTCAGGGCGACGGCTCAGCTGGTACTCGACGACGCGCCAACCGCGTGACCAGCCCGCCGCGCCGTGCGCCGTGGTGAAGTAGTGGTAGATCTTGCTGAGGTTGTGGTCCGACGTGAAGAGCTGGGCGTACAGCGGCGGGATCCACAGCACGAAGCCCGTCGCGAGGCTCGCGAGCAACGGGCGCAGCAGCGGTGCCGACACCTCCGGGCGACGGCGCGAGCGGAACGTCCGCACGCACGACACCACCAGCCCCCACACGACGAGCGAGAGCGCGACCGGCGCGAACCCGATGTGGGTCTGCACGACGAAGCTCGCGACGCCGACCGCCCACGGCAGCGCCCACGCGCGTCCGTCCGCGACGCTCCACGAGAGCAGGAGCACGAGCGCGAGCGGCAGCACCGCGACGTACGGCGGCCACGGGTCGCGCAACGTGTCGGCGCCCGTCGAACGCATGAAGAGACCGAGCGCGACCGCGGTGCACAGCATGGCCGGGGTGCCACCTCGCCGACGCGCGACGACGAGGCAGCCCGCGACGGATGCCGCGTTGATGGCGAGCGCGCCGACCTGCATGCCGACCGACATGGAGCCGAGCAGCCGGTACGGGATCAGCAGCACGTAGAAGAGCAGCGGCCCGGGGTGGAACCAGACGTAGCGCGAGAACAGTCCGACGAGCACCGCGTGGTGGCCGATGTCGCGGATGTTGAGCTCGATCGCGGCGTGGTCGGCCCACGGTTCGTAGCTCCCGCCGATCGCGAAGACCATCCGGATCGCGCCGATCACGAACGGGGCGACCAGCAGCGCGGCGACGATCAGGAGCAGGTGACGGCGGAGCGCCGCCGTGCCGGCGAGCGGCCGGTCGTCCGGCGACGTCTCGGCCGAGCCGACGCGCGCGGTTCGTGCCCCAACGTCCCCCAGCAAGGCCCGTCAGTGTAGGCAGGGGGTGGCTCGCGCGGGGGGTGCGTCAGGCGGGCACCCACTCGTCGGGCTCGGGGGCGTCGCCCGGCGGCGCGTCGTCGTCCACGGGCGCGCCGAACGTCCCGACCCCGCTCGACTCGTGCACGAAGCGGGACCCTCGGAGCCACGACGCCCACGCCGCGATGAACGACATGATCATCGACGCCGTGAACGCGATGACCAACCCGTCCTTGAACGGCTGCGAGATGAGGTGCGGGAAGAACGTCTTCCCGGTGAGGTGCGCGGCCTTGTCGGGCGGCAGCTGCGACAGGACGCTCGGCTCGCCGTGTGGTCCCGGCGCGCCGAGGAGCTTCTCCATCGGGTTGTAGCCGAGGAACGCGGCGAACAGGCTCCCGACGGGCGGGAGGTGCGCGATGCGCTCCGCCGTCGCGGCCGGCACCGCGTTCGCCTGGAGACCCTGCGACATCGTCGTCGGCAGCGTCGCGGACATGCCGACGATCATCAGCGAGAAGAACACGCCGATCGACAGCACCATGCCCGTGTTCTGGAACGTGGAACGCATGCCCGACGCGGCGCCGCGCTGGTCGGCCGGCGCGCTGTTCATGATCCCGGTCATGTTGGGCGCGGAGAACATGCCCGTGCCGATGCCGTTCAGCAACAGCAGCGCGGCGAACACGGGGAACGTGAAGTTCGCGGGGAGCAGCATGAGCGCGCCGAACGTCGCGCCGGCGAGGATCATGCCGCCGGTCGCGAACGGGCGCGCGCCGTACCGGTCCGAGAGCCAGCCCGACACCGGACCGGCGAGCAGGAACCCGCCCGTCAGCGGGAGCATGTAGATGCCGGCCCACAACGGCGTCCGCTCGAAGCTGTAGCCGTGCAGCGGCAGCCAGATGCCCTGCAGCCAGATGATCAGCATGAACTGCAGGCCGCCGCGGCCGATCGCGGCGAGCAGCCCGGCGATGTTGCCGGCCGCGAACGCGCGGATGCGGAAAAGCCCGAGGTTGAACATCGGGTCCGGGACGCGCGTCTCGATGACGCAGAAGACGACGAGGATCGCGGCGCCGCCGATCAGCTCGAACAGCACCCACGGTCCCAGCCAGCCCATCGACCGGCCACCGTGCGGCATCAATCCGTACGTGAGCCCGATGAGGATCATCACGAGCCCGACGCCGAACGTGAGGTTGCCCCACCAGTCGATCCGCGCGCGCGTGCGGATGCCGACCTCGCGCAGCTTGAGGTACGCCCACACCGTGCCGAACGCGCCGATCGGCACGTTGATCCAGAACACCGCGCGCCAGTCGACGTCGGCGAGGAGTCCGCCCGCGACGAGACCGATGAACGAGCCCGCCATGCCTGCGATCACACTGACGCCGATCGCGAACCCGCGCTCGTTCGCGTCGAAGGCGTCGGTGAGGATCGCGGCCGAGTTCGCCGTCAGCAGCGCGCCGCCGATGCCCTGGACGACCCGCCAGATGATGAGCCACATCGCGCCCTGCCCACCCGTCCACGGGCACAGCGACAGCGCGAGCGACGCGAGGCTGAACACGGCGAACCCCGCGTTGTACATGCGCACCCGGCCGAAGATGTCGCCCAGGCGCCCGAACGTCACGACGAGGACGGCCGTGACGACCAGGTAGCCCATGAGCATCCAGAGCAGGTAGCCGATGTTCGAGGACTGCAGCGGGTCGAGGTGGATGCCGCGGAAGATCGCCGGCAGGGAGATCAGGACGATCGACGAGTCGAGCGACGCCATGAACACGCCGAGCGTGGTGTTCGACAGCGCCGTCCACTTGTAGCCCTGCGGCCGTTCCGTCGTCGGCTGCTCGGCGAGCGTGACCACGCTCCTCCTCCCGGGGGCTCGGCCGTACCCCGATGCCCGGCGGGCACGGCGGGCACGGCGCCTAGAAGTTGACGTTGACGTAAAGTAGCATCGTCTGACCGGCCGGCCGTCGGGAGAATTTCCCGGTTCGAACAGGCGGGGCGGCGGGCACGCTGGCCGGTCGGACGCCGAACGCGGAATGCGGACCGGTGCGGGCGGAGCGTGGCGTCATGTGGCACCCTGTCCGGCCGCGATCCGGCCGCGTCCGAGCGTGGCGCCGGCCGGGCCACCATGGACCAACACCATGGGCAGGGCCGGGGATGGACGGGCAGCGGGCGACGAGGGGTCCACGGATGCAGCGTGAGGAGACGGTGGCCCGTGGTCGGTCCACGGCGCGCAGCGGGAGGCAGCCGCGCACGGCGCCGCCGCCCGGAGTGCGTCGCGAGTCGGCGCGGCGCGCGGCGTCGGTGCGCCGGCCGTGGTCCCTGTGCGCGTGGGCGTGGCGCACGTACGCGGCGAAGATCTGGCGCTACGGCGCGGTCTCCATCATCGCGACGAGCGTCAGCCTCACGATCCTCGGGGTGCTCGTCGGGGTCTTCGACGCACCGCCCGCCTGGTCGAACGTGATCGCGACGCTCATCGCGACGATCCCGTCGTTCGAGCTGAACCGGCGTTGGGTGTGGCGCAAGCAGGGACGCCGATCGGTGGCCGCCGAGATCGTCCCCTACGTCGCGCTCACGGTCGCCGGACTCGTCCTGTCGACGGCGTCCGTGCACTTCGTCGGCGAGTGGACGAACCACTGGAGCCGGCTCGGGCACACGATCGCGGTCGAGTGCGCCAACCTGGCGGCCTTCGGCTCGCTGTGGGTCATCCAGTTCGTGCTGCTCGAGCTCGTGCTGTTCCGCCACCACGGCGACCAGCCCGCGTAGCGCGTCGGGCGTCTCCCGTCACGGCTTCACGCGCACGGGGATGCGGCGGTACGCCCGCGCCCAGATCGACACGACGCGCGACGGCTCGTCGTCGAGCACGTAGTCGGGACAGCGGGCGAGCCACTCCTCCAACGCGACGCGAGCCTCGAGACGGGCGAGGTTGGCGCCGAGGCAGTAGTGCGCGCCGTGACTGAACGCGAGGTGCCGGGTGACCGGCCGGGTCACGTCGAAGCGCTCGGGATCGGCGAACTCGCGCTCGTCGTGGTTCGCGGCGCCCCACACGAGCATCACCCGCGAGCCGGCCGGGATGTCGACGCCGTGCAAGGTGACGTCACGGGTCGTCGTGCGCGGGAGCGCCTGCACGGGCGACTCGACCCGGATCATCTCCTCGATCGCGTTCGGCAGCCGCGACGGGTCGTCGCGCAGCAGCGCGCGCTGGTCGGGATGGCGCGCGAGCAGCACGAGGCCCGTCCCGATCAGGCTCGACGTGGTGTCGTTGCCGGCGAGGATGAGGAGCAGGCAGAACCCGAGCAGCTCGTCGTCGCTCAATCCCTCGCCGTCCACGCGTGTCTCGACGAGCGCGCTCATGAGGTCGTCGCGAGGGTGGGCGCGGCGCTCGACGAGCAGCTCCGCGAACAGGCCGTAGATCTTCGCGGCTGCGTCGGCGTAGTCGGCCGAGCCCTGGATCTCCAGGAACGACTCCGTCCACTGCCGGAACGAGCCGACGTGCTCGTCGTCGACGCCGATCATCCGCGCGATCGCGACGCTCGGCACGACGGCGGCGTACTCGTGTTGCAGATCGCACCCGCCCCGTTGCGCGATGCCGTCGATCAGCGCGCGCGTCGTGTCGCGCACGAGCCGCTCGATCGCGGCGACGCGCCGGGGCGTGAACGCGCGCGACACGAGCGCGCGCATCGCGGTGTGCCGGGGCGGGTCCATGTAGATCATCTGTGGGAGCAACGTCTGCGCCTCGGCGACGACGCTCGAGAACGTCGCGCTGTCGTGCGCCGCGTTCCACACGTCCTCGAAGCGGGTGAGCACGTACTGCTCGCGCGCGGCGTCGTGGTACACGGGGTACCGGTCGCGCAGGACGCGGTACACCTCCCACAGCTCGTCCTGGAACCGTGCGGTCGACGGGTCGTAGACGAACGGTTCGCTCACCCCGTCGCTCACTTCGGGAAGCCCGGTAGACGCTTGACGTTGTCGGGCGAGCAGTTGAACGGCCCGTTGTTCGGCTGCGTCAGCTTCGTGTCGACCGTGAACCCGCTCGGCGTCGCCTGCACGAGCAGGAAGCACTCACTCGGCCGGCCGGTCGCGTCGCCGGGGTGCGACGGCGCGTGCAACCCGCCGCCCGTCCACTCGGGCACGGACTTCGCGTGGTCGAGCACGCAGGCCCGCGTGAGGTTCGAGCCGCACGCCTTGGCCGACTCCGCGAACAGCAGCCAGGCCGACCACGCCTGCGCGCCGAGCGCCTTGGGCTTCGCGTGCGCGTACTGGGCGACGAGGTCCATGTACTGCTTCGTCGCCGGATGCGTGCTCGCGAGCTCGAACGGCACGAAGCCCGTGTTGATGAGCACCGTCGTACCGTTGAGCGCGTCGCCCGCGTTCTGGAGGAACGTCGGGTCGTAGAGGTTCGGGTTGAAGAGCGCGTACTTGGGCTTGTAGGCGAGCTCCGTCAACGCCTTGAACAGCGCGGCCGTGCCCTGCACGCTGTTCTCCATCGTGAACACCTGGACGCCCTTGTCCTTGATGTTCTCCGCGTACGGGCGCCAGTTGTCGACGAGCAGCGGCAGCTCGTCGTAGTACACGGTCGTGAACCCGGCGGCCTCGGCGCCGGCCCGGTCCTTCACCGCGGCGTCCTTGATGGACTGCAGCTGGTTGGCGAGCATCGCGTAGTGCTTCGCGGCCGCCGGGTCAGCCTGTGCGATGTGCCGGTACGCCGCGTACAGACCGCTCGCGTAGTCGGTGTTCGGCAGCGGCTCGACCGACAGCGCCGCGGTGCTCGCCTGCACCGACACGTCGTACGTGGGGATCTCGGGAAGCTTGCACTTGGTGCGCTGCTCGACGCCCGTCGCGTCGAGCGCCTCGCCGTTGCCGACGAGCATGAAGTCGGCCTGGCAGGCCTGGATCATCCGGGGCGCGACCTCGGTCAGCTTCGAGTCCCACTTGTGCACGACGAGCTTGCGGCCGAGGATCCCGCCCGCCGCGTTGCACCAGTCGACGAACGCCTCGGCCGCGTCGAAGATCTCCTGGTCGAGCCCGGGCTGCGCCGCCGCGCCGGGGTCGGCCATCGTGCCGACCGTGATGTCGTGATCCGTGACGCCCTGGTCGGTCGCTCCGGTCGCGTTCCCCGGTCCGCACACCGCCTTCAACGTGCCGAAGTCGCCCGCGCCCGTACCGCCGGCCGAGGTGCCCGCGCTGGTCGTCGACGTCGACGACGACGTCGTGCTGCTGGAGCGGCTGCACCCGACCGCCGTCAACGCGACGACCACGAACGGCACGCACCAGCGTCGCAACGCCATCGGTTTCTCCCCCCGTCCGTCGGCGGCGCCCAGTCTGACCCACGAGCCGAAGATGCGGCACTCACGTACGGAATCCGTACGTCAGTGCCGCATCTTCGGTGTGGCGTAGCCTCCCGCGCCGTGCGCGAGGAGGACGCGGTCACCGACGGGCGGATCGCACGTGTGCTCTTCGAGTTCGTGCGGCCCGCCCTGCGCAACGAGTCGGTCGCTCTCGACGTCGCCGCCCACCACGTCCACGGCGAGCCGATCGGCATCGACGCCGCGCTCCGCGCGGACTACGAGCCGTTCCCGGTCGGCGGCGCGTGGGGCGCGGCGTGGGACACGACGTGGTTCCGATTGCGCGGCACGATCCCCGACGAATGGGCGGGGCGCGAGGTCGCGCTCGGCTTCGCGATCGGCAACGCGGGCGACACCGGGTTCGGCGCCGAGGCCCTCGTGTGGGACGGCGGCGCCCCCGTGCAGGGATTGTCGCCGAACCACCGCGAGCACCTGATCACGCGCACCGCACGCGGTGGTGAGCAGGTCGAGCGCTACGTCGAGGCCGCCGCGAACCCGCGGTCCCCGTTCGGCCTCAACCCGTGGCCCCTGCTCATGCCCGACCCGGGCGGCGCGCCGCTGTACACGCTCGAGCGTGCCGACCTCCACGTCCGCGACGCGGCGTTCAGCGCGTTCTGGCACGACTTCCGCGTCTTGTTCGAGCTCCTCGGCGAGCTTCCGGGCGACGACCCGCGCGCGCAGCGCGTACGCGCGGGGCTCGCGCGCGCGTGCGACGCGATCGCGCTGCCCGACGTCCGCGGGACGTACCAGCGCGCACAACCGATCCTGCGAGAGCTGCTCGCGATGCGGGCCGCGCCCGACGTGCACCGGGTCAGCATCTGCGGTCACGCGCATCTCGACACGGCATGGCTGTGGCCGCTGCGCGAGACGGTCCGGAAGTGCGCGCGCACGTTCAGCACGGCGCTCGCGCTGATGGACGAGTACCCGGAGTACCGCTTCGTCGTGTCACAGGCGCAGCACCTCGCATGGATGCGCGACCACTACCCGGACCTGTGGTCGCGTCTGAAGGACGCGATCGCGGACGACCGGGTCGAGCCGACGGGCAGCATGTGGGTCGAGGCGGACTGCAACATCCCGTCGGGCGAGTCGCTCGTCCGCCAGCTCGTCCACGGCAAGCGCTTCTACCGCGACGAGCTGGGCATCGAGACGGAGGACGTCTGGCTGCCGGACGTGTTCGGCTACTCCGCCGCGATGCCGCAGATCATGCGGCGCGCGGGCGTCCGCTGGTTCCTGACCCAGAAGCTGTCGTGGAACCAGTACGACCGCATCCCACACCACACGTTCCTGTGGGAGGGGATCGACGGGTCACGCGTCTTCACGCACTTCCCACCGTCGGACACGTACGGCGGGCAGGTGAGCGTGCGCGAGCTGCGCTACGGCGTCCAGAACTTCAAGGACCATGCGCGCGCGACGCGCTCGATGTACCTCTTCGGGTGGGGCGACGGCGGCGGTGGTCCGACCACGACGATGCTGGAGTCCGCACGTCGCCTCGCCGACCTCGACGGCCTCCCGCACCTCACCATGGAGGGGCCGCGCGCGTTCTTCACCGCGGCCGAGGAGGACGTCCGCGACCCCGCGGTCTGGGTCGGCGAGCTGTACCTGGAGCTGCACCGGGGCACGTACACGAGCCAGGCGAGGACGAAGCTCGGCAACCGGCGAGGCGAGTACGCGCTGCGTGACGCCGAGCTCTGGTCGGCGCTCGTGCAGCCTGCACGCGCGTACGCGGCGCGCGAGCTGGACGCCGCGTGGAAGACGCTCCTGCTCCACCAGTTCCACGACATCATCCCGGGCTCCGGGATCCACTGGGTGTACGAGGACACGCACGCTGCCCACGAGGAGGTGCGCGCGACGGCGGACGCGATCGCGGGTGACGCTCTCGACGCGCTCGCCGCGGACGTCGACACGTCGGCGACGACCGCGCCGGTCGTCGTGTGCAACTCGCTGTCACACGCGCGACGCGAGGTCGTCGAGGTCGACGACGTCGCCGGCGAGATCGGCGCGGTGCGCGACGCGTCGGGCGCGCTCCGGCCCGTGCAGCGGGACGGCGACGGACGCGTCCTGTTCGAGGCGGTCGTGCCGCCGTGCGGGTGGGCGGTCCACGACCTGGTCGCACGGGACGGGACGACGGACACGGTCGATCTCGTCGCCGAGCCGGGCTGCCTGGAGAACGCGCGCTTGCGCGTCGAGCTCGACGAGCGTGGCCTCCTCACGTCGGTGTTCGACAAGGCGGCTGGACGCGAGGTGCTGGTTCCCGGCCGGCCGGCCAACGTGTTCCAGCTCCTTCCGGACTACCCGAACTTCTACGACGCGTGGGACGTCGACCGGTTCGCGTTCGACACCGTGGAGGACCTCACCGACGTCGAGTCCGTCGACGTGGTCGAGAAGGGGCCTGTGCGCGCGTCGCTCCGGATCGTGCGCGCCTTCGGTGGCTCGCGCATCGAGCAGCGTGTGTCGCTCACCGCGTCGTCGGCCTTCGTCGAGTTCGCGACGGAGGTCGACTGGCACGAGACGAACCGTCTCCTCAAGGTCGCGTTCCCGGTGGCCGTGCGCAGCCCACGGGCGACCTACGAGATCCAGTACGGGCACGTCGAGCGGCCGACCCACGAGAACACGAGCTGGGATCTCGCCCGCTTCGAGGTCTGCGCGCACAAGTGGGCGGACCTGTCCGAGGCCGGGTACGGCGTCGCGCTGCTCAACGACTGCAAGTACGGGTACGACGTGCACGGCGACGTGATCCGTTTGTCGCTGCTGCGCGCGCCGACATGGCCCGACCCCGTCGCCGACCGGGGTCACCACACGTTCACGTACCGGTTGCTCCCGCACGCGGGCGACCTCCGCGACGTGGGCGTGATCGACGCCGGCTACGACCTCAACGTGGCGCTGCGCGCGGTGCGGACGGGCGTCCACGACGGCGGGCGTCCGGCGACGGGATCGTTGGTGACGGTCGACGCGCCGAACGTCGTGGTGGAGGCGGTCAAGCGTGCCGACGACGACCCCGACGCGCTCGTCGTCCGGCTGTACGACGCGTGGGGAAGGCGGGGACCGGTCGTCGTCGACGCCGCACGACCCCTGGCGCGGGCGACGACCACCGACCTCCTCGAGCGCGAGGTCGAGGACGTCCCCGTCGACGGCTCACGGGTCCGGCTGGACGTCGCGCCGTTCGAGATCGTGACGCTCGCGCTGCGCCTCGCGTGACGCGGTAGCGCCGCGGCGCCACGGGCGCCATGCTGGCGCGATGCAGCTGCGTGAGACCTCCCTGTGCGACATCGACCTGCTCGACCGGGACGTGTTCACCGAGCGCGTCCCGCACGAGTGGTTCGCCTACTTGCGCGAGCACGCGCCCGTCTACCGCCATCCCGAGCCCGACGGGCCGGGCTTCTGGGTGATCACGCGCTACGACGACATCGTCGCGACGAACCGCGACTGGGAGACGAGCTCGTCGGACCAGGACCGCGGCGGCGTGGTCGGGCTCGAGGAGCTGATCGAGCCGGGCGAGTTCGAGCAGGGCGGGAAGCTGATGCTCACGATGGACCCGCCCGAGCACACGCGCTACCGCAAGCTCGTGAACAAGGGGTTCACGCCGCGCATGATCAACGCGCTCGAGCCGCACATCCGGGAGCTCGCAGTGGAGATCGTCGACGGCGCGATCGCGAAGGGGACGTGCGACTTCGTCGTCGACGTCGCCGCCGAGCTCCCATTGGAGGCCATCGCCGAGCTGATCGGGGTGCCGCTCGAGGATCGCCACAAGATCTTCGAGTGGAGCAACCGCATGATCGGGAGCGAGGACCCCGAGTACATCGTCAGCTCCGAGGCGACGACCGCCGCGCAGGTCGAGATGTTCCTCTACGCGCAGCAGCTCGCCGACGACCGCCGCCGCGATCCGAGTCGGAGACAGAGCGGAGGCGTGACCGGAGGCCGGGACGCCGGAGCGATGGCGACCATGGGCGATCGTCCCGACATCGTCACGACGTTGCTGGACGCCGAGGTCGACGGCGACCGGCTCTCGGAGCTCGACTTCAACCTGTTCTTCCTGCTGCTCGCGGTGGCGGGGAACGAGACGACGCGCAACGCGATCTCGCACGGTCTCGACGCGCTGCTCACGTATCCCGATCAATACGCGCTGCTCGTCGACGACCCGTCGCGTGTCGCCGTCGCGACGGAGGAGATCCTGCGGTGGGCGAGCCCCGTCATGTACTTCCGGCGCAACACGACGCGCGACCACGTGCTGGGCGACGCCGAGATCGCGGCCGGTGACAAGGTGAGTCTCTGGTACATCTCCGCGAATCGCGACGAGTCGGTGTTCGACGAGCCTTTCACGTTCGACGTCACCCGGACACCCAACCCGCACATCGCGTTCGGAGGCGGCGGCCCGCACTTCTGCCTGGGTGCGTCCCTCGCTCGGCTCGAGATCCGCGTGCTGTTCGAGGAGCTCGTGCAGCGCGCGCCGCGCATCGAGCGCGCGGGTGCGACCGAGCGACTGCGGTCGAACTTCATCAACGGGATCAAGCATCTCCCGGTGGCGCTGCATGCCTGAACGCCACCGCGTCGTCGTCGTCACCGGCGCGACCACGGGCCTCGGACTGGAGACGGCGCGGGCGCTGGCCGACCAGGGCGCGCGCGTCGTCCTGACGGCGCGAACCCCCGAGAAGGGCTCGGCCGCGGTCGCCGCCGTGCGCGACCGGGTTACGGGGGCGACGGTCGAGCACATGACGCTCGATCTCGCGTCGCTCGCGAGCGTGCGGGCCTTCGCGGACGCCTTCGCCGCGCGACACGACACGCTGCACGTCCTCGTGAACAACGCGGGCGTGATGTTCACCCCGTTCGAGCGCACGGCGGACGGGTTCGAGCTGCAGTTCGGGACGAACCACCTCGGCCACTTCGCGCTGACCGGGCTGCTGATGCCCCTGCTGCTCGCCGGCGTGCCGGCGCGCGTCGTGAACCTGTCGTCAGCAGGGCACCGAGCGTCGAACATCGTGTGGGACGACCCGAACTTCGAGCGCCACGAGTACGACAAGTTCGCCGCGTACGGGCAGTCGAAGACCGCGAACATCCTGTTCACGCTCGAGCTCGAACGCCGATACGGCCGGCGCGGCGTGCACGCGTACGCCGTGCATCCCGGCGTCGTCGCGACCGAGCTCGCACGTCACATGACGCGCGACGACCTGACCGAGCTCGGAAAGCGTGCCCGTCGGACGCCCGGCGGTGGGATGCCGAAGCCCGTCCCGGTGGAGGTCGGCGCGGCGACGACCGTGTGGGCCGTGACGGCACCCGAGCTCGACGACCACGGCGGCGCGTACCTCGCCGACCGCGCGATCAGCGACGACGTCATGCCGTGGGCGCGTGACCCGGACTCCGCGCGCCGTCTGTGGGCGATGTCGGAGGAGCTGACCGGCGTGACGTTCCCCGCGTGAACGAACAGACGGGCGCGGTGGAAGACGTCCGCCTGCTGTCGCGATACGTCTACGAACGTACGCGGTCGCGCCTCAGCGGGCTCACCGACCGCGAATGACGTGCCGTCGGGGTTCGAGCACGACGACACGGACGCGCTCGACCGCATTCAGGTGCCCGGAGGTCTCGCCAGGCGAGACCGAATGGCACATGAATCGTGGCGCGGCGGTCCCGCGGGACCGCGGGCGTATCTGGTCGTCGCGAGAACGAGCCGGCGCCGCATTCAGATGACGGTGAATCCCGCCTCGGGGCATCGACGGTCATCTGAATCGCGGTTCAGGCGGTCCCGCGGGACCGGTCAACGGGCGAAGTCGAACTCCATCTGCGCTTCGCGCAGGCCGTAGACGAAGGCGTTCGGCATCTCGACGGGCTCGGTGCCCTCGACGACCCGCAGCGCACGGACCCGGCGCACCAGCTCCTCGAAGAACACGCGGATCTCGAGGCGCGCGAGCGCGGCGCCCAGGCAGAAGTGCGTGCCGAAGCCGAACGCGAGGTGGTTGTTCGGGTCGCGGGTGACGTCGAGACGTTCGGGATCGTCGAAGTGCGCGGGGTCGCGGTTCGCGGAGGAGTACATGAGCACGACCTGCTGCCCTTCCCGGATCGTCTCCCCCGCGATCTCCACGTCGCGGTTGGCCACCCGGCACATGTTGTGGATCGGCGTGATGTAGCGGATGAACTCCTCCGTCGCGACCGTCAGGTCGGCGCCGGCCCGCAACCGGGCCCACTGATCCGGACACCGAGTGAGGTTCACGAGCGTGCGCGCGATGACCGTGCGCGTCGTCTCCGCGCCCCCATCCAAGAGGAGCAGGCAGTCCGGGATGACGACGTCGAGCCCGAGCGGCTCGCCGTCGAGCGAGGACGTGGTCCAAACCGACATCACGTCGTCGACCGGGCACTGCTTCTTGCGCTCGTACAGGTCCGCGGCCGCGACCGCGAACTCCATCACCGCCGCCGCGCCGTCCTCGTTGCGGTAGCGGGGACCACCGCCGAGCGCGATGGAGCGCTCGGACCACGACTGCAGGCTCGGCCACAGGTCGTCGTCGAAGCCGAGCAGCGCGCCGATCATCATCGCGGGCAGTGGCGCGGCGAGCTCGCTCACGACCTCGGTGCGGCCCCCGTTCGCCTCGACGGCGTCCAGCAGCCGGGTCACGACGTCGCGGACGTGCGGCTCCCAACGTGTCACCGCGCGCGGCGTGAACCGGCGCGACACGAGGCTGCGCCGCTGCTGGTGCAGGGGATCGTCGAGCCCGATCAGCGCCGGATCGGCCGGGAGGTTCGGCCGGTACCCGCCCTTGCGCTGGTCCGAGCTGATGAAGACGTCCTTGCGCTTCTCGATCTCCACGACGTCGTCGTAGCGGGAGATCCCCCACAGCTCGTTGACCGGGTCCCAGTACGCAGGCGCGTGGTCGCGCATCCACGCGTACGTCGGATACGGGTCGTTCACGTAGAAGTCGCCGTCGAGGAGGTCGATCACTCGTTCCGCCACGACGACGATCCTCGCGCGCGACGGTCACGCGTCGCGGTGGCGCACGATCCAGAACGCCGCGACGAGCACGACCGCCGTGTACCCCGCGAGCACCGCCATCCCCGCCCAGGGGCCCAACGCGTTCTGCGACGGCAGCACCGCGAGGACGCGGCTGCCGGCGTTCATCGGCGCGTACCGCTGGATCGTCCGGTGCCACGAGCCGCTGAACGCCTCCGCGAGCACGGGGGGCAGGAACAGGATGCCGAACAGGCCGCTCACGGCACCGGCCGTGCTCCGGAACAGGCCGCCGAGCCCGAAGCCGAGCAGCGCGATCGTCGTCGCGTATAGCGCCGCACCGACGACGGCTCGCAGCACGTCGCCGTTCCCGAGCGAGGCGCCGTGCCCGGTACTCGCGAGGAACGCCTGACCGATGAGGAACGACGCGAACGAGAGCACCAGCGCGACGCCGAGCACCACCGCGCCGAGCACGACAGCCTTCGCGGCGAGCAGGAGCCGGCGTTGGGGCACCGCCGCGAGCGTCGTACGGATCATGCCGTTGCCGTACTCGGACGTGATCGCGAGCACCCCGAGCACTCCGACGATCAGCTGACCGAGGTACCACCCGTTCAGGCTGAGGTTCGTGACGTCGGTGCTCTGCTGCTGGTCGAGCGGCATCCCGCTCCAGCGAGCGGACGTGCGCGCGCACGCGAGGATCGAGATGCCGATCGTCGCGACCGCCAGCGCGACGAGGGACCACTGCGTCGAGCGGATCGAGCGCGTCTTGATCCACTCCGCGCCGAGGACCCGGCGGAGATGGCTCTCACGTCGCGCGGTCGGGACGGGCCGACGGGCCGTCGTCATCGTGTCGACGTCGGTGACGGTCATGCTGCTGCTCCTCCGGTCGTCCCCGTGAACTCGACGCTCGCGTCGGTGAGCTCGATGAAGGCCTCCTCGAGCGACGCACGCTCGGGCACGAGCTCGTGCAGGACGACGTCGTGCGCGGCGGCGAGCTCGCCGACGTCGCGCGACTCGACACCGGCGACCCGCAGTGCACCGTCGTCGTCCGACTCGACCTTCCACCCGCGCTGCGTGAGCAGCCGTACGAGGCGCGCACCGTCGGGCGTACGGACGCGGACGCCGCGCGTCGCGCTGCGCTCGACGACGTCGCGGACGCTCGCGTCGGCGATGAGCCGCCCGCGCCCGATGACGACGAGATGGTCGGCGGTGAGCGCCATCTCGCTCATCAGGTGGCTCGACACGAACACCGTGCGGCCCTCGCTCGCGAGGTTGCGCAGCAGGCCACGGATCCAACGGATCCCCTCGGGATCGAGCCCGTTGACGGGCTCGTCGAACATCAGGATGCCGGGGTCGCCGAGCAGCGCGGCCGCGATGCCGAGCCGTTGCGACATGCCCAGCGAGAACTTCCCGGCCCGCCTTCCCGCGACGTCGGTGAGACCGGTGATGGCGAGGACCTCGTCCACGCGGCGGCGCGGGATGCCGTTGCTGCGCGCCAGCCACAGCAGGTGGTCACGCGCGCGTCGACCGCCGTGGACGGCGCGTGCATCGAGCAATGCGCCGACCTCGCGCAACGGTGCGCGCATCGCGTCGAACGGGCGGCCGTTGACGGTCGCGCGGCCGGCCGTCGGCGCGTCGAGACCGAGGATCACGCTCATCGTCGTCGTCTTGCCTGCACCGTTCGGCCCGAGGAAGCCCGTGACGTGGCCGGGACGGACGCTGAACGACAGGTCGTCGACCGCGACGGTTGCCCCGTACCGCTTCGTGAGCCCGATGACCTCGATCACGCGACTGCCTCCTTGGACGCGGGTGTCGACCACACCGCTGGTGCGAGCGCCGGTGCCGGGACCGGTGGGGGCGACGGCACCTTCGGTATGGGCGGTACGGCGACGGGCTGCGTCCTCCCCGAGTCGCGCCGGACGACGATCTCGCCGCAACCGACGCGGGCGCGGACGAGGAGGGTGCGCGTCGCGCCCGTGACGCGGTCGACGGCGTGCCGCTCGACACCGAGCCCGCCCTCGTCGACGCCGAACGACTTGATACCTCCTGCGTCGACGTGCGCCTGCAGCTCGACGTTCACGTCGCGCGGGACGATGACGTCGACGCTGCCCGTCGCGACCGATGTGCTGAGGATCCGTGCGCGCTCACCGAGCCGGGTGTCGCGCAGGTCGATCGTCAACCGGCCGCCCGCGAGGCGGTACACGCTCTCGCGCGAGACGAGCACGTCCGGCGTGACCCGGCGGACGCCCCAGCCGCCCTGGAACGGCGGCCCGATCCACCCCGCGAACGCGACGACGGCGACGAGCGCGAGCGCGACCGGCGCGGCGTCCGGCAGGCGACGCCGCCCCATCCCGAACACGACGGCCGCGGCGACGACGACGATCCCGACGACGACGGCCTCGAGCGGTGTGACGTCGACCGAACCGGGTCCCTCGACGAGCAGCACGCCGATCGCGGCGATCACCGCCGCGGCCACGGTTGCGACGAGCACGACCGCGATCCGGCCCAGCACCGGTGCGATGCGCTGCAACGGCGAGGGCGCGACGGGCGCGACCGTCCACGGTTCGGACGGCGTGCCGGCGACCGCCGGCGCCGGCGGCGGGGGGTACGCCGGCGCCGGCGGCGTCGCGCCGGGGGGTGTGGGAGCGGTCGTCTCGCCCGGTGCGCCGGTCGCGGTGCGGGCATCGGGCGAGCGCAGCCACAGGACCGCCGCACCACCGCCGATGAGCGCGAGTGCCCATACCGTCGCGGGAGCGACGTCGAACGTGCGCCGGCCGATCGTCGCGACGACGACGAGCGCGAGCAGGCCGACGAGCACGATCGCGAGCAGGTTCGTGCGCGCGGGCGGGTGCCCTGCCGCTGACGGATCGACGTTGCCGACCGGCTCCTCGGGAACGATGAGCCACGCCGCGAGGTACAGCAGGATCCCGATCCCACCGGCGAACGCGAGGAGCACGAGGACGATGCGCACCACGTTCGGGTCGATCGCGAAGTAGCGACCGAACCCGCCCGCGACGCCGGCGATGACGCGGCGCCGTGTGCGGTACACGCGGGTCGGGGGGCTCTCGGTGGTCACGTCGCCATGGTCGCCGTCCGGGTGCCGGTGGTCGATCGGGGAACTCCCCCGACGAACCCCGAGAACCGTCCGGTCGCGTCCGGGTCACCACCGGTCGTCGCGCCCGGGGTGCCGTGCGATCATCGGCGCATGCAGTCGCCCGCGTCGCTGCGCCAGCGTCTCGTCCGCCCGAGCGCGGACCGCCGGGTCGCGGGCGTGGCGGCCGCGATGGGGAACGCGTTCGGCGTCGACCCGAACCTGCTGCGCGTGGCGTTCGTCGTGCTCAGCGCGGTCGCGGGGGTCGGCGTGGCGCTGTACGTGCTCGGGTGGATCGTCCTCCCGAGCGAGAGCTCGGCGACGACCCGGGTGCGCGCGTCGAGGCCCGCGCGCGCCTGGGACGCTGCGCAGGCGCTGGCCGTCGGCGCGATCGTCCTCGGGACGTTGCTCCTGCTGCGCCAGCTGCGCCTGGGGTTCGTCGACAGCATCGTGTGGCCCGCGGCCGTCGCGGGGGTCGGTGTCGCGCTGTTGTGGCGTCAACGACGCGACGGCACCGGCGACCGCGGGACCGACGCCGTCGACGACGCGCGGCGCGGTCCGTGGAGCGCGGCGATCGGGCCGATCGTCGGGTCGGGGAACCGGCCCGCGGCCGTGGCGCGCGTCGTCGTCGGCGCGGTGCTCGTGCTCGCGTCCGCCGCCGCGTTCCTCGCCGCGAACCACTCGGCTCCCGTCCGCCAGGTGTACCTGACCATCGGGGTGATGCTCGCCGGTCTCGGGCTCGTGTTCGGTCCGTGGCTCTATCGCCTCGCGACCGATCTGTCCGAGGAGCGCGGCGAGCGGATCCGGTCGCAGGAGCGCGCCGAGCTCGCCGCGCACCTCCACGACTCGGTGCTGCACACGCTGGCCTTGCTGCGCCGCAACGCCGACGATCCGCGCGCGGTCGTCCGTCTCGCGCGCCGGCAGGAACGCGAGCTGCGTACGTGGATCGCGGGGCGACCGATCGACGCCGCGTCCTCGCTCGCGGCTGCGATCGACGAGGTGGCGAACGACGTCGAGGCCGACCACGGCGTACCGATCGACGTCGTGAAGGTGGGCGACTGTCCGTTGGACGACCGGCTCGGCGCGCTCACCCGTGCGGCACGCGAGGCGATGGTGAACGCGTCCAAGCACTCACGCGCGTCGTCGGTCGCGGTGTACGTCGAGGTCGACCCGGTGCAGGCGTCGGTGTACGTGCGGGATCGCGGCATCGGGTTCTGCCCGGGCGACGTGCCGGCCGACCGTCACGGCCTCGCGCAGTCCGTCGCCGGTCGCATGGAGCGCCACCACGGGCGAGCGGTCGTCCGCAGCGCGCCCGGCGAGGGCACCGAGGTCCAGCTGACGATGCCACGGGAGACGTCGTGAACGAGCGTGCCGAGAGGCCGCGTGTGTTCGTCGTCGACGACCACCACCTGTTCCGCTCGGGTGTCCGCGCGGAGATCGGCGACGCGGTCGATCTCGTCGGCGACGCCTCGGAGGTCGACGCCGCGGTGGAGCTCGTCGGTGAGCGCCACCCCGACGTCGTGCTCGTCGACGTGCACATGCCGGGCGGAGGCGGCGCGGACGTCATCCGTCGGGTGCTGCGCGACCATCCCGACATCCGCTTCCTCGCGGTCTCGGTGTCCGACGCGCCGAGTGACGTCATCGACGTCATCCGTGCCGGCGCGCGCGGCTACGTCACCAAGACGATCTCGGGCGACGAGCTCGTCGACGCGATCACGCGCGTCGCCGACGGTGACGCGGTGTTCTCACCGATGCTCGCGGGCATCGTGCTCGACGCGTTCGCATCAATCCCGGTCGGCACGGTCGATCCCGAGCTCGACCAGCTCACCGCGCGCGAGCGCGAGGTCCTCCGTCTGATCGCGCGCGGCTACTCCTACAAGGAGATCGCGCGCGAGCTGAACATCGCGGCGAAGACGGTCGAGACGCACGTCTCCGCGGTGCTGCGCAAGCTGCAGCTGTCGAACCGCCACGAGCTGACCCGGTGGGCGATCGACCGGCGGCTGGTGTGACGTGACCGACTGGGCGACCGTGTCGTCGTTCGCGACCGCGGGCGGGACGCTCGTCCTCGCCGTCGCGACGTTCGCCTCGGTGCGATCCGCGAACGCGGCCGCGCGAACCGCGGAGCGCGCGCTCGAGACGCGCCTGCGCCCGGTGCTCGTCAACTCCCGGTTGCAGGACCCGGTCGAGAAGATCACCTGGGGCGACGAGCACATGTCGAAGGTCGGGGGCGGTCGGGGCAGCGTCGAGATGACGGAAGAGGTCATCTACTTGTCGATGCCGCTGCGCAACGTCGGTTCCGGCATCGCGGTCCTGCACTCCTGGCACGTCCTCCCCGCGTGGGACGGCAGCCGGCCGCACGCCGAGCCCGAGGAGTTCCGCGCGCAGACCCGCGACCTCTACGTGCCGCCCGGTGACGTCGGGTTCTGGCAGGGCGCGATCCGGGACCGCGACGATCCCGTCGCGGAACCGCTGCGCAGCGCGATCTCCGGACGGGAGCGCATCCAGGTGGAGCTCCTGTACAGCGATCACGAAGGCGGCCAGCGGACGATCAGCCGCTTCGGGCTGGTCCCGACGGGCGACGGCGGCTGGCTGTGCACCGTGGCGCGCCACTGGAACCTCGACCGGCCCGATCCGCGCTGAGCCCCGCGGGGCACACTCGTCCGCGAGCGAGCAGGAGGTTGTGCCGATGGCCGAGGTCAAGCCCATCCCCGACGACTACCGCACCGTCACGCCGTACCTGTGCGTCGACGACGCGACGGCCGCGATCGACTTCTACACGCGCGTGTTCGGAGCGAAGGAGCGGATGCGGATGCCCGCGCCCGACGGGCGCATCGGCCACGCGGAGCTGACGATCGGCGACTCGGTGCTGATGCTCTCCGACGAGTACCCCGAGATGGAGATCCGCGGGCCGAAGTCGATCGGCGGCACGGCGGTGACGCTGTCGATCTACGTCGAACACGTCGACGACGTCGTCGCGCGTGCGGTCAAGGGGGGCGCGAAGGTCCGCCGCGACGTGCAGGATCAGTTCTACGGCGACCGTTCGGGGCAGATCGAGGACCCGTTCGGCCACGTGTGGAGCGTCCAGACTCACGTCGAGGACGTCTCGCCGGACGAGATGCAACGCCGCGCCGCGGCCGCGATGGGCGGGAGCTGAGCTCGCCCGCCGGCGGCGCCAGGCCACGCGACGTCCCGTGTGACACCTGGCACGACCCGCGCGAAAGCCGCGAGCGGTCGACAACGCGTCATATCAGCGACAGGTCGTGTCGCGATATGGCTCAGGTCGCCCCCGTGCGGAGCCGAGAGACCCCCGGACACGACGTGGCAGGGCGAACAGGGCGGTCTCCGTGCAGAAGATCTCGAACGTCTCGGTGAGGACGCGGCTCATCGCGCTGGGCGCGGTCGGTGCAGTCGTGTTCCTCGCGTGCAGCATCATCGCGTCGATCCGGTTCGGGCAGATGAAGTCGCGGGCCAACCAGGTGCAGAAGGCCCACGTGGTCGAGGCCGCCGTCGCACAGGCCTATCAGGGGTGGCTGTTCGACGACGACCAGTCGAACATGTACGCCGCGGTCGTCGCGCTGCGCGACCCGAGCCAGAACGACCTCGCCGAGACGACGTGGAAGCAGGTCGAGGACGCCTACGGCAGCGCGACGAAGAGGCTGGCGCAGGCGAAGGCCAACACGACGTCGAGCGCCGAGAACAAGCTGCTCGACCGGATCTCGAGCGACCTCTCCGACTACAACGGCTTCACCCAGCAGGTGCGGAACTTCGCGCTCGCCGGTGACGTCCAGCGCGCGATCCACGTGATGACGGTCGACAACCTGAAGCCGTCGAACGACCTGCCGGTCGCGTTCGAGGCGCTCCGCAAGCTCGAGGAGCAGCGGTCGTCGAGCCTGCAGAGCCAGTTGAAGAGCGAGGCGTCGTCCGGGACGACGCTGCTCGTCATCCTGTGCGTCATCGGTCTGCTGGTCACGATCGGCGCGACGCTGCTCATCACGCGGTCGATCGTGCGTCCGCTCCGCCGTCTGGACGAGACGCTGACCGACATCGCCGACGGCGACGGCGACCTCACGGCGCGGCTCGACGCGAGCAGCAACGACGAGCTCGGCGCGGTCGCACGGTCGTTCAACCGGTTCGTCGAGAAGATCCAGGCGGCCATGGCGAAGATCGCGTCGACGGCGTCGACGCTCGCAGGATCGTCCGAGGAGCTCTCCGCGGTGAGCAACCAGATGGGCTCCGCGGCGGACCAGGCGGCCGCGCAAGCGGGGAGCGTGTCGAGCTCGGCCGAGGAGGTCTCCGCGAACGTCAACTCGGTCGCGGCGAGCACCGAGGAGATGACGGCGTCGATCCGCGAGATCTCGGCGAGCGCGACGGACGCCGCGAGCACCGCGCTGTCGGCGGTGGAGATCGCGCAGGACACGAACGCGGTCGTCGGGCGGCTGGGCGAGAGCTCGACCGAGATCGGCAACGTCGTGAAGGTCATCACGGCGATCGCCGAGCAGACGAACCTCCTCGCGCTCAACGCGACGATCGAGGCCGCCCGGGCCGGCGACGCGGGCAAGGGCTTCGCCGTCGTCGCGAACGAGGTGAAGGAGCTCGCGCAGGAGACCGCGCGAGCGACTGCCGAGGTGTCGGGCCGGATCGGCGCGATCCAGAGCGACACCGAGGCGGCAGTCGCGGCGATCGGCCGCATCGGCGAGATCATCAACCGCATCAACGAGACGCAGACCGCGATCGCGACGGCCGTCGACCAGCAGACCGCGACGACGAACGAGATCGGCCGGACGGTGAACGAGGCGGCCCAGGGCACGAGCGAGATCGCCGAGAGCATCGGCGGCGTGGCCCAGGCCGCGAGCGAGACGCGGTCGGGCGCGTCGCAGAGCAGCCAGTCGGCGGGCGAGCTCGCGCACCTCGCGTCCGAGCTCGAGACGCTGATCGGTCAGTTCAGGTACTGAGCCGCGCCGCCGCCCGGCGCGTTGGTACACAACTCGCGGTCATGGGCGCGACTTGTGTACCAACGCGGGGCGCGGGGTCACTGCTGCGCGTGGGCGAGATCCAGTGCGCGGTAGAAGAGGTTCGTCGTCTGGTCGAGGATCTGGCTGCGGTACTGCAGGTAGGGCACGTGCCCGGCGCCGTCGAGCGGCTCGAGCACGGCGACGTCGCCGACGGCCTGCGCGTTCGCGGCGGTCTGCTGCGCGAACGTGTAGGGCACGACCGGGTCGCTCGTCCCGTGGAACAAGACGACCTGGGGCCCGCCCGCGCGCGGGAGGCTCGTCGGGATCGCGGTCCCCGAGAGCGACTGCGCGGCCTCGACGTCCGACGGATACCCCGCGTTGCCACTGACGCCCGGGTCGTACGGCTTGTACGCGACCTGGAGCGCCGTGATCGCGCCGGCCGACGACCCGCCGATCGCGATCCGGTTCGCGTCGACGTGGTAGGTCGTCGCGTTCGCGCGCAGCCAGCGGACCGCGGCCTGCGCGTCATGTTGCGCGTCGATGATCCCCTGGACGCACGCGGCGGTCGCCCCGCCGAAGGAGCATCCCGTCGGTGACAGGCGGTAGTCGATCGAGACGTTCACGTAGCCCTTCGCCGCGAACACGTTCGCCTCGTCGACGAGCTCCGGTGACGTCTTGTCGCCGGCCGAGAACGACCCGCCGTGCACCCACACGATCGCGGGCCGTGCCGTCACGGTGTCGCCGACCGGCTGGTAGAGGTCGAGCAGCAGCGTGACGGTCTGCCCGTTCTGGTCGACCGCCGAGCCGTACGGCAGGTCCGCGGTCTTCGACACGGTGGCGAAGACCGCGTCGCGGTAGCGCAGCGGCGCCGTGCCCGCGGGCGGTGGGACGTACGAGCACGCCGCGGCGAGCAGCGCGACGGCACTGACGAGCGCTGCGAACGATCCGATCTGCCTCCGCATCTTCGTCCTCCGATCGGCGCCCGGTTCTCGTCGGCCGGCCGCCGGGGGGCGTGAGCGTAACCCGCCTGCATACATTTGGCCGCTCACCCGCTCCCGGATCACGGAAGACCTGCCATGCCGGACATCGACCCGCAGACCGTTGCTGCGTTCCAGTTCGCCGGTCAGGACATCCCCTGGCTGCTGGACCACTGGGCGTCCGAGCGACCCGACCACCGCGTGCTCGTGTGGGAGCCGCGTGACGGGTCGACGCGCGCCTGGACGTACGCGGAGTTCCGCCGTGACGTCCGTGCGCTGGCGTCCGGACTCGCCGCGCGCGGTGTCCGCAAGCACGACAAGGTCCTCGTCCACGCGGACAACTGCCCGGAGATGGTCCTCGCCTGGTACGCGTGCGCGACCATCGGAGCGGTCGGCGTGACGACGAACACGCGCAGCGTCGAAGCCGAGATCACGTACTTCGTGGAGCAGGCGGACTGCGTCGCGGCGGTGACCCAGCCTCGGTACGCGCCGCTCGTCGCCTCCGCCGGGCCGCGCCTGCAGTGGATCGCGGTCACCGCGGACGACGGCGGCGAGCCCGCGTCGACCGAAGCACACGGCGGGCGGTTCGTCGCGTTCGACGACCTGTTCGACGATCCGGACGCCGCACCCACACGCGCGCCGGAGCCGATGCTCCCCGCGGGGATCATGTTCACGTCGGGCACGACGTCGCGGCCGAAGGCGGTCGTGCACACGCACGCGAACGCGCTGTGGGCGGGACGCGTCGGCCCGTCGAACATCGGCGTGACGGGCGACAGCGTCTACCTCGTCTACCTGCCGTTCTTCCACGTGAACGCGCAGAGCTGGTCGATGTGGACGATCCTCGGCGCGGGCGGGACCGTCGTGCTGCAACCGAAGTTCTCGTCGAGCCGCTTCTGGGAGGTGGTGTGCAAGCACGGGATCACCCACATCTCGCTGATCCCGTTCGTGTTCAAGGCGATCGCAGGACAGCCCCGTCCCGACTGCGCGCTCGAGGTCGGCGTGTTCGGGCTCGTCGTTCCCGAGCTCGAGGCGATGCTCGGCGCGCGCGTGCTGCCCGCGTACGGGATGACGGAGACCGTGATCCACGCGATCCACGGCGGCCCGGGCGACCGGGTTCCCGTCCGGTCGATGGGCCACCCGACGCCGGGCTACGAGATCCTCGTCGTCGACCCGGAGACGGGCGCGGTGTGCACCGACGGCGAGATCGGCGAGCTGTGGGTGCGCGGGACGCGAGGCATCCAGCTCTTCCTCGAGTACTACGGCAACCCCGAGGCGAACGCGACGAGCTTCACCGACGACGGTTGGTTCAAGACCGGCGACCGCGTGCGCGTCGGCGAGGACGGCGCCGTGTTCTACAGCGAGCGCGACAAGGACATGTTGAAGGTCGGGGGCGAGAACGTCTCGGCGAAGGAGGTCGAGGACGTGTGCCGGCAGGTTCCCGGCGTCGGTGACGTCGCCGTCGTCGGCCGGTCGCACCCGATGCTCGACGTCGTCGCGGTCGCGTTCGTCATCAAGGGTGGTGGTGGCGACGACGACGAGGCGCTCGCGCGGAAGATCGTCGACGTGTGCCGCACGAACCTCGCGGACTTCAAGGTTCCGCGCGCCGTCTACTTCGTCGACGACTTCCCGCGCGCGACGCTCGACAAGGTCGCGAAGAACCAGCTCCGCGACCTTGCCGAGACGATGCCGCCGCTGCCCGAGACGTAGCCGCCCGCTACGAGGGCAGGCCCCACACGTCGATGCCGTTCGCGACCGGGAAGAACACGTCGCCTTCGGAGATCGTCGGGTGGGCTGACGTGTTGCCGGCGACGACCATGCTCTTCAGCACGGCGCCGTCCGTGATCCGCAGCGCCCATGCCGCCGTCCCGTCCGCCATCACCAGCACACCGTTCGTCGTCGCGGGCTCGTACAGCGTGTCGAGGGACGCACCTGACGGCGTCGCGAGCGTCTTCGAGTAGCCGGCCGCGCCGGTCGTCGCGTCGAGCGAGACGAGGACCGGCGCGCCGGTGCCGCCCGTCGCCGCGACGAGCAGCTGGTTGTTGGCGATCGTCGCGCCGGCGTTGCGGAGCACGTTGTTGCTGTGCGCCCAGCGGACCGCGCCGGTCGATGCGTTCACCGACCACACCGTCGACTCGCTGGTGACGAAGATCGTCGGCGTGTTCGCCGCGCCGTTGACGGTCGGCACCGCGATCGGTGCACGCAACGGCGACGTGTGACCCGGCGCGAGCGTCGTCTGCCACAGCACCGTGCCGTCGCTGTTGCGGATCGCGTACAGCGTGTCGTAGGTCGTCGCGTACACGACCCCGTTCATGATCGCCGGCGGCGACCACACGGGGGTCGCCATCCACGTCTGCCAACCGGGAGCCGCCGCGGTGGTCGGCTGCTTCGTGACGGACCCGAAGAGCTGCCTCGTGCCCGTCCCGTCCACCTCGTCGTAACCGGTGCCGACGTAGATGTAGCCGTCGTTGTTCATCGTCAGCGTGGGATGGACCGAGTCGGACTGCGCGACGTCGGTTCCGCCACGCTCGGCACACGTCTGCAGGTCGTAGAGCTCGAACTCGTTGCCGGCCTGCGAGTTGTACCAACCGAGCCCGCCGTCCGACACGACCGGGTCGTTCGCGCTCGAGCCGGACGTCTCGCTGCCGTCGTTCGCCGCGCAGTCGACCTTGTGCGTGACGGTGTTGACGGACCAGAGGATCCCGCTGTTGTCGAAGTACGCGTGCTGGTTCTTGTACTGATTGGTGTCGGTCCACGTGACCACACCGCTGGAGCCGTAGCCACCCTGCACGACGTTCGACGTCCACGCGCGCTGCAGCTGCGACGCGTTCGACGTGTTGATCGCGTCCTGTGACACCCCACCGATGTTGTTGAAGGTGTTCCGGTTGTTGAACCCGAACGCGGTCCAGTCGTCGATGCTGCACGCCGACAGCGCCAGCGCGCACAGCGCGACGAGAACGATGAGCCGTCTCATGCCCTGCCCCCTTGCTCGGTTCCCTCCGGCACGGTGACATCGCGCACCGAACGGAACCAGGGGCGGCACTGCCCCATCGGGGTGTGGGCAATGCGGAGGTGGCGAACGCGACGATTCAGATGCCCGTGGGTCTCGCCAGGCGGGACTCCCGGGAATCAGAACGACCGTCGCGCGGTCCCGCGGGACCGCGGCGTGGGCGTTACGCGGTGCTCGCCGGCATCGCCTGCGCGCAGACGATCTGCCGGAGCTCCTCGACCGCACGGCAGAGCGCGTCGACCTTCCCGTCGAGGGACGCGAGCGCGTCCGCCGGAGCGTCGCGGACGTCGCGCGCGGCCTTGAGCTGCTCGTAGCACGACCGCAGGAGACGGGCGCTGTCGCGCTCCTCGGCGATGTAACGACCGAGCAGCTCGCCCGTCCGGATGTCGATCGTGTGGTCGCGGAAGAAGCCGTCGAAGATGTCGGGCTCCGACCCGGTGTCGAGCTTGTGCAGCTTCAGCGCCTTCATCTTCTCGAGGTCGGAGCGGTCGGAGCGGACGACGGCCATGGCGTCGTCGAACGTGCCGTCGTCCTTCTCGCGCACCTCGAAGCCGAGCTCGTTGATGCGCTTGGCGAAGCTCATCCCGTGCTCGCCCTCGCGCGCCGCGACGCGCAGCAGCACGCGACGCACGTCGTCGCTCGGGGTCCGTTGCGCCCACTCGCGCAGGTAGGCGTGTGCGTGCGACTCCGCGATCGCGATCGCGTTCAGCAGTCCGAGGTAGCTGGGCTTGTCCGGCATGGGCCGTCTCCTCGTCGGGGGCGTCCGCCACCCTCGCGCCGCGCCGACTCGCCGGCAACCGTCCCGTTGACAGACCGATGGTCGGTCTGTATCGTACCGACGGTCGGTTTGTTGATTCCCCGCAGCGAGGAGGCCCCCGAATGGAACTGCACGACTTCGACGCGCGCCGCGGCGTCCTGACCACGCCGGCAGGTGACGTCGGCTACGTCGACATCGGCGACGGACCCGTCGCGCTCTTCGTGCACGGGATCGGTGTGAACGCGTACCTGTGGGCACACGTCATCGAGCGCGTCGCGGACGAGCGCCGTTGCATCGCGCTCGACCTGCCGATGCACGGGCGCACGCCGGCACGCGAGGGGGACGTCTCGCTCACCGCGCTCGCACGGTTCGTCGGCGACTTCCGCGACGCGATGGGTCTCGACCGCGTCGATCTCGTCGCGAACGACACCGGCGGCGCGGTCGCGCAGATCCTGGCGACGCTCTCGCCCGCGCGGTTGCGCACGCTCACGCTGACGAACTGCGAAACGCACGACAACATCCCGCCCGAGGCGTTCGCGCCGACGGCCGAGCTCGCGCGCCAGGGTGCGCTCGCACCGACCGCGCCCGCCCTGCTCGCGGACCTCGACGCCGCGCGCACCGCGCTCCTCGGCTCGTCGCTCGAGGACGCACGCGCCGTGCCGCTCGACGTCGTGGCGTCGTTCCTCGAACCGGTGATCGGCACGGAGGAGCGCGCGCGGCGCTTCGAGCAGCTGCTCGTCGCGCTGCGACCCGAGGACCTGCTCGCCGTGGAACCGGAGCTCCGGCGCCTGCGCGTCCCGACGCTGGTCGTGTGGGGAACGGGCGACGTCATGTTCGACGTCTCGTGGGCGTACTGGCTCCGCGACACGATCCCCGGGGTGACGGACGTCGTCGAGCTCGACGGCGCGCGGCTGCTCTTCCCGCTGGAACGGGCCGACGAGCTCGCGCGGCACCTGCGCCGTCACTGGGCGTCCGCGTCCGAGCCGGCCGTGTCGACGAACGGCTGACCAGCGGTGGTCAGGCGTGCGACGGCGAAGGCGGTGCGCCGTCGACCTCGAAGAGCAGGCCGTCGGCGTAGCACCACCACCAGTCCTCGCCCGGCTCGAACGAGCGGACCAGCGGGTGACCGGTCGCGTGGTAGTGCGCGGTGGCGTGCCGGTTCGGCGAGCTGTCGCAGCAGCCGACGTGCCCGCACTCCTGGCACATCCGCAGGTGCACCCACCGGTCGCCGGTCTGCAGGCACTCGTGGCACCCGTCGTCGCTGGGCGCGACGTCGGCGACGGTATCGAGGTGCGTGCACGTGGAAGCGACCATCAGTCGGACCCGCCGCGGTCGGCGCCGAGGACGGCGACGCCGTCGACTTCGCCGGGATGCCGTTCGATCCAGGAGCGCGCGAACGGGCACTCGACGGCGACGGTCAACCCTCGGCGGCGCGCGTCGTCGACGGCGGCCGCGACCAACCGGCCGCCGAGGCCGCGGCCCCCGAGCTCGTCGGGAACGCCGGTGTGGACGAGGACGACGACGCCGGCATCGCGGCGGTAGACCAGCTCGGCCTCGTGGCCGTCGACACGGGCGACGAAGCGGTGGTGGCGCTCGTCGTCGACGATGTCCGGTGCGGTTCCGTGGGCCACGGTGCGATCAGAGCTTCGGGACGTACGCGCCACGACCCAGCGCGGCGCTCTCGTCGTCGTCGATGCTCGTGTCGACGCCGCCACGGACCTCGGTGACCCAGTCGAGCCGGCTCGTCAGGATCCGCTCGACGCCGAGCTGCAGCGTCGACGCGCTGATCGCGCAGCTGCTGCACGCACCCTGGAGCATCACGTCGACGACGCCGGTCTCGTAGTTCGCGTCCAGCAGCACGAGGTCGCCGCCGTCCTGCTGCACGGCCGGCCGCATCATGTCGATCAGGTCGCGCAACGCCGCTTCGCGCTGCTCGCGCTCCTCGACGGTCAGCCCATCGGCCACGCTCCGCTCCTCTCGCATCTGGTCGTCGGCGTCGGCCCCTCGCGCCTGCTCGCCGCGTCTGCTCGCCGGCTCCAGGTGACAACGCCTCCGCCACCGGGATAATCCCGGACCCGGGCACCGGCCGGCGCTCGCCACCTACGGTAAGGCCGTGATCATCGTCGTGGCAGCACTGAAGGGCGGCGTCGGGAAGACCACGACGTCCGTGTACCTCGCGGCCGTCTCGGCCAACGGCCGGTCCGACGTCACGCTCGTCGACGCCGACCCGCAGGCCAGCGCGGCCGACTGGGTCGAGGCGGCCGACGACGGCGAGTTCGACGGCATCGCGGTCGTGGAGGCGCCGACCGACCGGCTCCTCACGAAGGCGCTCGACCGGGTCGACGGCGAGGAGGTCACGGTCGTCGACACGCCGCCGGGGAACGAGCGGCTCCTCGGCAAGGCGCTCGACCGTGCCGACGTGGTCGTCGTGCCGACACGCGTGGGCGGCGTCGAGACGGCGCGCGTGGAGGCCGTCCTCGACATGGTCCCCAAGCGAACGCCGTTCGGGCTCGTCGTCTGCTCGGCACGGACGTTCACGCGCGACTACCAGGACGCGGTCACCGACTGGACCGAGGCGGGCGTGCCGGTGTGGGGCACCGTCCCCGAACGTGTCGCGATCGCGTCCGGTCCGAGCGCGTGGCTCTCGACGGAAGGGCTCGACGCGTACCGCTCGGTGTGGCGCCGCGCGTCGCGCGCGTTCCGCGGTTCATGACCTGACGCGTCGGGTCTCGAGGCGTGCGCGAGTTGCGTCCCGTGCCGGTCTAGTGCTGGACGACGGTGACCGAGCCGAACCCGCTGTGGATCGCGAGCAGGATGAGGAGGAACGCGACCCCGATCAGGACGGCGCCCGCGAGATAGCCGATGCGTTCGAGCCGGGCCGTCGAGTTGCCGCCGGGCAGCAGCCCGAGGCCGAAGCAGCCACCGACGAAGACCAGGATCGCACCGATCACGCCGATGATCCCTGCGATCTCGGCGACGTGCCTGGCGCTGGTCTTGGTCGTAACGCTCGTGACGACCGCCAACAGATCACCCATCGGGCATCACCCCCTGAACCGGTGCGGCAGCGTACGGGGTCCGCGTGACGGCGACAACAGCGGGCGCGCGGTCACGCTGGGATCACCCCGCGACGGCGACTACGTAGGCCCGCGGCGATCCCGTTACGTGGTCTCACCGATGTGAGCCCTCGGCATCCGGCGCACGATGCCCGTGCCGCTCGACGAACGGAGGGAGCATGGGCATCGACGTCAAGAACCTCGACACGCCGGACGAGAAGCCGACCTTCGAGCACGGCGAGGTCAGCCTCGTCGATCTCGGAAACGTCACGATCGGCCGCGCGGTGTTCGAGCCGGGCTGGCGGTGGTCGAAGGACGTGAAGCCGCTCGCGGGGACGGACAGCTGCAAGATCGCGCACACGGGGTACGTGATCTCGGGGCGTCTTCGCGTCCGCATGGACGACGGCGAGGAGCGCGAGCTCGGCCCGGGCGACGCGCACGTCGTCGCACCCGGTCACGACGCCTGGGTCGTCGGCGACGAGCCGTGCGTCGCGATCGACTTCACCGGCACCGAGGAGCTCGTGCACGGCCTCGACGGCCCGGGCGTGCGCATCGCGCGCTGCCCGTGCGGCGTCGAGTTCCGCCTCGACCCGGGCGGCGAGGTCGAGCACCTCGTGGCCGCGGTGCAGCAGCACGCGAAGGGCTCGCACGACCACGACGTGACGCGGGCGCACGTCCTCGAGGAGATCACGACGACGTGACCCGCGCGCGGCGCGGGGCAGGGCAGGGCTTACGTGGAGGCGGCGTCTCCGAGCGACGGGAGGCGCTGCTTCCGCGTGAGCACGTCGTGGAACAGGTCGCCGACCTCCATGACGCGCGCACCGGCGTCGCGGATCGTCCACCGGTCGCTGCGGAGCTCGGGGGCGTCGAGCTCGTCCCAACGGATCGGCATCGACACCGGCGCACCGGGCGCGGGACGCACCGAGTACGGCGCGACGAGCGTCTTGTTGATCGCGTTCTGGGTGTAGTCGAGGCGCGCGAGCCCGCCGCGCGCGTGCTTCTCCCACTTCCAGCTCACGAGCTCGGGCACCGTGTTCCCGATCGCGCGGGACACCGCCTCGACCCAGGCGCGCGTGTCGTCGAAGCTCGGACCCGGCTCGATCGGCACCCAGATCTGGATGCCCCGTTGGCCCGTCACCTTCGGGGCGCCGAAGACGTGCAGGTGCCCGAGCGCCGTGCGGTACAGGCGCGTGAGTGTGAGGACGTCGTCCCACGACGTGTCTCCGCCGGGATCGATGTCGATGAGCGCGTACGTCGGTTCGTGGACGTGCGGGATGCACGACGTCCAGGCGTGCAGCTCGATCGCGCCGAAGTTGGCGAGCCACGCGAGCGTCGCCGGCCGGTCCGCGACGACGTACCACTCGCTCTCGCCCTCGTCGGCCTCGTCGTTGTGCCACCGCGTGATCCACTCGGGCGAGTGCGACGGGATCTCCTTGTGCCAGAAGCCGGGCTTGTCCACGCCGTCCGGATAGCGGTGCATGTTCAGCGGCCGTCCTTCGAGGTACGGCAGCATCACCGGTGCGATCGTCGCGTACCAACGGACCAGGTCGCGCTTCGTCAGCGGCTCGCCGCCCTTCTCGCGCGGCGGGAACAGCACCTTGTCGAGGTTCGTCAGCTTCAAGGTGACGCCGTCGAACTCCCAATCACCACGCGCGCCGAGCGCGTCGAGCGCGGCGATGTCCGGACGCGACGACGAGAAGTCGACGCGAGCGACGGCGGCGGGCGCGTCGCTGCGCCACGACGCATCCGGGTTCGCGGCGACCTCGTCGTTCGTGCGACCGCTGCGGACCGAGCGCGGGTGATCCTCGGCATCCCAACCCGCGACGGCGTGCTCGTCGCGCTTGTGGAACACGAGCCACTGCTCCTTGCCGGACGCGTCCTCGCCGCGACGGATCATCACGAAGCGGCCGTGCAGCTTCTGACCGTGGAGCTCGACGTGCAGCTCGCCCTGCTCCACGGCGCGCACCGGATCGGGCGCGTGGACCGCTTCGTACGTTCCCCAGTCCCACACGATGACGTCACCACCGCCGTACTCGCCGCGCGGGATCACGCCCTCGAAGTCGAAGTACTCGATCGGGTGGTCCTCCACGTGCACCGCGAGGCGCTTCACCGACGGGTCGAGCGACGGACCCTTCGGGATCGCCCAGCTGACGAGCACACCGTCCATCTCGAGGCGGAAGTCGTAGTGAAGGCGCCGGGCGCGGTGTCGCTGCACGACGAAGCGGGGCTGGTCCGTCGGCGGGGCGGGCGTCCCACCCGACGGCTCGGGCGTGCGCGCGAAGTCGCGCTTGGCCGCGTACTCGCCGAGACGCTCCGTGCGGTGGGGAGCCATGGTCCAGTCGTACCCCACCGGGGCGGTCCCGCGTCCCACCGGGACGGCCCGCGCGCCTCACGCGGGCACGCCCCGCGACCGGGTGGTACAAGTGCGCGATGGCCGCCGGCGACGACGCCGACCGGGCGAGCGACACGTGGCACAAGGTGCTGGTCGAGGGACACCGGCCGTTGCGTCTCGCCCACGTCGTGTTCCGGCACCTGCCGTCCGCGCCCCGCTGCAAGGTCTGCCACAACCCGTTCGGCGGCGTCGGCGGGAAGCTGGTCGCGCTCGCGGGGTTCCGCCCGTCGCGCAAGAACCCGACCCTGTGCACGCGGTGCTGCGACACGCTCCCCGTCGGCGGCGCCGAGGTCGACGTCGGCGTGCTCTTCGCGGACGTGCGCGGCTCGACGACGTTCGGCGAGCACCAACGCGCCGAGTCGTTCGCCCGCGTGCTCAACCGCTTCTACGCGGTCGCGACCCAGATCCTCGTCGCGCACGACGCCATCATCGACAAGCTCATCGGCGACGAGGTCATGGCGCTGTTCATCCCCGGCATCGCCGGTCCGTCGTATCGAGCGAAGGCGGTCGACGCCGGTGTCGAGCTCGTCTCCACGGTGCGGTCGGATCGCGACCTGCGCGGGCTCGCGCTCGGAGCGGGTGTGCACGCGGGCACGGCGTACGTCGGGAACGTCGGCGGCGAGGGCGTCGTCGACTTCACCGCGCTCGGCGACGCGGTGAACGTCGCGTCCCGGCTCCAGCACCACGCGGGCGCGAACGAGGTCGTCGTCGGCGCGCCCGCGTTCGACGCCGTGCGCGACCGGTTCCCCGCGGCGTCGCCCCGCCGGTGCGAGATCGCGGGACGCCACGAGCCCGTCGACGCGTTCGTGGTCGACTGCGCCCGTCAGCCGGTGCCGTAGACCCGCCGCGGCGTGACGAGGACCGCGGTGCGCCGCTCTGCGGCCATGACGCGGTCGTACTCGTCCCAGTCGTCGTGCGTGCCGCCCGCGGCGGTGAAGACCTCGCGCAGCAGCTGCGGGACGCGCGACGCGTCGAACCCGGCGCGCGCGTCGTCGGGACCGACGAGCACGGCCGTCCCCTCGACCGCCGTCCAGCGCCATCCCGCGCGGAAGACGATCGTGAGGCGCGGATCGCGTCGCAGGTTCGCGAGCTTCACCGTGCCGCCGCGCGCGACGAACCCGACGACGTCATGGCCGTCGACGGGATCGGCGAGGACGCCCGCGTTGACGACGGACGACTGGACCGTGCCGTCGCGCCGGGACGTCGCGACGACGGCCAACCCGTTGTCGTCGCCTGCGAGGCGGCGCACGTCGTCCAGGCCTGCCATCGTCAGCCGGTGAAGGGGCTCGAGTGCGGGCGGGCCGGCGCCGTCGCGAAGAACGGCCGCGCGTAGGTCTCCATGAGCTCCTCGACGACGCTCTTGCACTCGGGGTCGTGCAGGCGGTTGCGGTCCTCGTGCGGGTCGGCGGCCAGGTCGAACAGCTGGCACGGCTCGAGCGCGTCCTCGTCGACGACGAGCTTGTGGCGCGCGGTCTCGAACGCGGCGAAGCCCCAGTTCTCGCTGACCGACACGTCGCGCCGCTCGAGCGGTGCTCCGTCGCCGGACACGTGCGGGAGCAGGGACCGGCCTTCGCTGCCGAGGACGTCGGGCGCGCCCGCGATCGCGCGCACGGTTGCGGGAACGTCGAGGTGCTCGACGAGCGCGTCGACGACCGCCGGCTTCGTCCGCACCCCCGACGGCGGCCGGATGACGAGCGGCACGCGCACCGCGGGTTCGTAGAGCACGCACTTCGACATGAGGCCGTGGTTGCCGCCCATCTCGCCGTGATCGCTCGTGTAGATCACCCACGTGTCGTCGAGCATCCCGCGCTCGTCCAGGGCGCCGAGTATCCGCCCGACGCCGTCGTCGATGACCGAGACGTCCGCGCTGTACGCGCGTCGCATCCCGCGGATCGCGTCGGTCGTCATCGTGTCCGTGTCGGAGAGGTGCAGGAACGCGCGCAGCAGCGCGCCGTACCGGCCGGTCCCGTCGAGCTCGGGTCGGGTCGTCGACGCGGGCATCGAGACGTCGACGCCGGCGTAGCGCGCCACCGCCTCCGCGGGCGCGTCCCAGGGATCGTGCGGGCCCGGGAACCCGACGAACGCGAAGAACGGCTCGTCCCGCTCGTACGACTCGATCCACCGGGCCGCGATCGCGCCGTGCCACGCGTCGACGTAGTCGTCGAGCGCGACCGGCAACGGGGTCGAGTCCCACATCGGCACGCGCTTGGTCGCGCCGCGACCGGTCTCGTTCTCACCCTGGTAGCTGCGATCCGCGATGTGGCGGCGGTAGACGTCGAGGAGCCCGCGGTCGCGCAGGTGGTCCGTGTACGCGTTCGGTATCGACGTCGCGAACTTGTCGCCCGTCTCGTGGACCTCCGCGAACCCGAGCGCGTGCAGACGGGGCGCGAGCTCGTCGACATGGCGCGCGTCGTGCGCCTCGTCGCGGTAGAGGTGCGCCTTCCCGATCAGCACGGTGTGGTACCCGGCCTCACGCAACGCGTGGAGGTATGTCGGGCAGTCCGGCGCGACCTCGCCCCAGTTCGTGTAGACGCCGTGATCGCGCACGTACCGCTCTGTGAGGAACGACGCGCGCGCCGGCATGCACAGCGGCCCCTGGCAGCTCACGCGCGAGAAGCGGACGCCTTCCGACGCGAGGCGATCGAGGTTCGGCGTCAGCACACCGGGATCCCCCGCGCAGCCCATCATGTCGGCCCGGTGCTGATCCGACATGACGACGAGGATGTTCGGCGCGGTGGAGCTCACGCGATCAGCTTCTCACCGCGGGCCGCGGCCGCGCTCCCCCTGTTCGAGCAGCCGCGCGATCTCGTCGACCTCTCGGCGGACCGACTCGGCGAACCAGCGGCGTGCGACCGCGTCGTGGAGCGCGCCGAGCAGACCGTGGCCGAGGTCGAGCTCCTCGACGTGGTGGATGCGCACGCCGCCGTCGACGTCGTCGAGCTCGAACCACGCGTGGAGCGACCGCGGGACGCCGTGCTCGAGCGTGACGTCGATGCGGTTCGGCCGCGACCACCGGTAGCGCGTGACGACCGACCCGGGAAGCCGGCCGAGGAACCGGCCGTCCTCGCGGGCCAGCATGCCGTCCGGCGTGTCGGCGAGCTTCGTCACCCACACCATCTTCGTGTCGGCCTTGGTGTACTGCGCGGGGTCGAGGACGAAGTCGAACGCGTCCTGCGCGGTCGCGCCCTGCGCCACGGCGGTTCCCTCGCCTCTGACCATCCGTCACCTCAGCCCGTGCGATACGTGAACGCGTGCAGACCGCCCCACCCGTCGACGATGACACCGTGCCCACTCCCGTCGATCGCCAAGCCGCGCGCGATGTCCCAGCCCGGCCAGTACGGCGTCGCGGACGTCAGGTGCGCGTTCCCGAACGCGTGCACGCCACCCCAGGCGTCGAGGACGAACCCGCCCTTGCCACCCTGCGTGATCGCGAACCCGCGCACGACGTCCCACCCGGGCCAGTACGGGATCCCGGTCGTGGTGATCGGCGGCGACGTGCAGAAGAGATGGATGCCGCCCCACCCGTCGATCGTCGCACCGCGCAGCGTGCCGCTCGTCCAGCCCGGGTCGATCGCGATCGCGCGCGTCGGCACACCCCACCGGATGCTGTCGTCACACGTGCGGACCGGTGGTGGCGAACCGAACCCGTACACGCCCGCGGCGCGGTCGACGACCGCGCCGCCCGCGTCCGTGCCCGTCAGTGCGAGGTTCTGCGCGAAATCGCTGCCCGGCGCGGCATGACCGGCGAGCAGTGTGGGCGCGCCGCCGTAGGCGTGGAGGAACCCGTCCCGGTCGAGGACGTATCCGCCGGCGGCGTTGTGGCTGAGCGCGACACCACGCGCGACGTCCTGGCCGTTCCAGTACGGCGGGGTGCCGGACGGCGGCGGAGACGGCGACGCGACGCTTCCCGCGTGATGGCACGCCGTCGTGCCGGTGTCCGTGTAGCTGCTCCCTGCGACGGGGACGAAGCTCCAGTCGTACGACCCGGGGTGGAGCGTGAGGTCGAGGACGCCGTACGTCGTGTTCTCGCTGACCTGGCTGTTGGGGTCGCGGATGCCGTGCCAGCCGGTGAAGAACGCGCCGCCGGTGCCGACGATGAACTGGCGCACGCCGCGCGCGTTGTCGAGGTTCCCGCTGTTGTCCTGCGGCGCAAATCGCTCGTAGTCGTGCGAGTGCCCACTGAGCGCGACGTCGACGCCCGCGTCGTAGAGGTCCTGGAACAGCGGCGCCATGTAGGTGTTGTCGCCGCCGTAGCCGCTCGAGTAGCGACCGGCGTGGAAGAACGCGAGCGTGCACGGGCTGGCGTCAGCGGCGAGATCGGCGCGCAGCCACTGCTCCTGCGCGGACCCGGTCTGGCAGCCGCCGACCTCCGAGCAGTTCGAGTTGAGCGCGATGAGGTGCCAGGCACCGACGTCGAAGCTGTACCAACCCTGACCGGCCGGTCCGGCGGCGAGTCCGAAGTACTTGAAGTACCCGCCCGCGCCGGCCGAGCCGTAGTCGTGGTTCCCTGCGGCGGAGCGCGTGATCGACTTCACGCGTCCCCATGTCGGGTCGTAGGACGCGAGGTAGTCCGAGTAGGAGCCACCGTTGTACTGGTCGTCGCCGAGCGCGAGCACCGCGGACAACCCGTGGTTCACCAGCAGGTCGGACGTCGCCATCATCTGGCAACGGTTCCCGCTCCCCTGGAGATGGTTGAAGTTCGGATCGCTCGGCGAGCACGCGATGTCACCGGCCGCGGCGATGACCGGATCGCTCGCCGCGGCAGCGCGAGCGACCGGTCTCACGGCGCCGGTCGTGGAGACGCGGGCGACCGTGGACAGGCCGAACGCGACGAGAACGAGGACACCGAGGACCCCGACCCGCTTCATACGCTCCCTCACCCTTGAGCAGAAGCGACCCTGTTTGTCCGGAAACGATATGACCGATGGCGAACGGGGGGTACGGGTAGTTTCACCCCGTCGCGGCGGTGATCGGTCCTGCAGGCGGGTGTGGACCGGACCATGATCGCGGTGAGGGTCGGGCCCGGCGTCCGGCGACCGGGCAGCGAGCCGCAGGAGCGGAGCCATGAGCGAGCACGACGAGCTGTTGCGCGAGTCCTACGAGGGTGAGGTGTTGGGCGAGGCGTTCTTCGGCGCGCTCGCCGACGCGACAGGCGAGCAGAATCCCGCGCGCCTCGAGCGTCTGCGCACGTTGCAGGCGGTCGAGCGGGACACGGCGTCCACGTTGCGACCGCTCGCCGAGGCCGCAGGGATCGACACGGTCGCCGCGAAGGCCCGGGCCGACGGCGTCGCGCTCGCGGCGAGCACCCGGGACCAGCCGTGGGACGCGTTGCTGCTCGGGCTGCGCGCCGCGCTCCCGTCGTACCTCGCGAAGTACGAGCGCCTGCGCGAGCTCGCGCCGGATCGCGAGGACGCGGTGCTCGCGAACCTCGTGGCGCACGAGCGCGCGGTCGACCGCTTCGCCGAGCTCGAGCTCGACGGGCGCGCCGAGGAGTCGCTGGCGGTGTTGCGCGCCCATCTGGGCGCGTCCCGTCAGGCGAGCTCGGCATGACGCTCGACGGCAAGGTCGCGATCGTCACCGGTGGCAACAGCGGCATCGGCAAGGCGATCGCCCTCGCGCTCGCGCAGCAACGGGCGCGGATCGTCATCGACTACGTCGCGGACCCCGCGGCGACCGACGCGCTCGAACAGCAGATCGCTGCGCTCGGTGACAGCGCGATCGGTGTCGACGCCGATGTGAGCAAGGTCGCCGACCTGCAGCGTCTCGTCGACACGGCGGTGAAGGCGTTCGGCCGGGTCGACGTGATGGTCAACAACGCGGGGATCGAGACCCGGACCTCGGTGCTCGACACGACCGAGGACCAGTACGCGAAGGTCCTCGACGTCAACCTGAAGAGCGCGTTCTTCGGGACGCAGGTCGCCGCGAAGCAGATGATCGCCCAGGGCGGTGGCGGCCGGATCATCAACATCACGTCGGTGCACGAGGACTGGCCCATGCCGGGCAACACGCCGTACTGCCTCTCGAAGGGCGGGATGCGGATGCTCACGCGCACGGCCGGCGTCGAGCTCGCGCCGCACGGGATCCTCGTCGTCGGGGTCGGCCCGGGCGCGGTCGCGACACCCATCAACCAGTCGACCATGGCCGATCCCACGAAGCTCCAGACGCTCGACGCCGCGATCCCGCTCGGTCGCATGGCCCAGCCAGGTGACATCGCGAGCGTCGTCGCGTTCCTCGCGAGCGACGGCGCGAGCTACATGACCGCGACGACGGTGTTCGCGGACGGCGGCCTCATGCACAGCAGCCCCGGGCTCTGACGCGTCCCGCGCGCCGACCGTCTCCAACCGGCACCGGCACGCGGTGCGCCGAGCCGCGGGAACGTGGTGACATGGCTCCATGCGCCCGGACGGTCCGTCCCTCACCGCCGCCGGCGTCGCCGCGGCCCGCGCCGTGCTCGAGCGCCCGTCGACGCCGACCGGCGACAGGGAGGCTGACGACCGGTTGGCGGCGTCGGTCGCGAGCAGGCGCACCGACGCCCGACGGGAGAGACGACGCCGCGACACCCGCGAGTTCCTCTCCTACATCGCGACGCGCACGAAGTTCTTCGACGACGCGGTGCTGCGCGCGATCGATACCGGGATCGCCCAGGTCGTCCTCCTCGGTGCCGGCTACGACGGCCGCGCGCTCCGGTTCCGCACACCAGGGGTCCGGTTCTTCGAGGTCGACCACCCAGCCACGCAGCGCGACAAGCGCGCCCGCCTCGACCAGCTGCTCATCGACAGCTCCGACATCACGTTCGTGGCCGCGGACTTCACCGAGCCCGGACTCGGCGACGCGCTCGCGCGCGCGGGTCACGACGCGGACGCACCGTCACTGTTCACGTGCGAGGGCGTCCTGCGCTACTTGCCCGAGCCTGCGTTCCGCGGTCTCCTCGCGACCGCGGCCAACCGCGCCGCGGGGCGAAGCGAGCTCGCGGCGAGCATCTCGACGCGGGAACGCGGGGTGCCCGAGTCCGCCGAGCGTCTGGCGCGCGAGCGCCAACTCGCGGCGATCGGGGAAGCCGTGCTCACCGTGCCGGACCGGCAGACCGCGCTCGCCTGGCTGCGCGAGGCGGGCTGGCCGGAGATCACGGTCGACGAGGTCGCGAGCTTCGCGCCCGGGACACGCCCCGGGCGTCTGCTCGTCGTCGCGCACCGGACCTGAGCCGATCAGCGCGACCGGCGGGCCCGGGCCCGGCGCTTGCCCTCGTGCATGGCCTGCACCCGCGCGACCGGGATCGCGCGGCCCTCCTCGACGAGGCCCGCATCGACGGCATGCGGCGCGGGCATCTCGCTCGACCACGGGTCCGTGTCCCCGAGCGAGCGGAGCGCCGTGTGGATCGTGAAGTCGCCGGGAGCGGCGTCGTCGAGGTCGTCCCAGCGGAGCGGGAACGACACCGGCGTGCCCGGACGCACACGCGGGCTGTACGCCGCGACGACCGTCGCGCCGAAGGCACGCGTCGAGTCGAGAAACACCTTGCCGCCGCGATCCGCCTTGATGAACGCGGTCGTCGCGATCGCGGGATCGAGTTGCTCGGCGCGCGCCGCGATCGCCCGCATCGCGGCCGCGGCGTCCTCGGGCGGTGTGTCCGTGTCGATCGGCACGAACACGTGGAGGCCCTTCGCGCCGCTCGTCTTGACCGCGCCCGACATCCCGGCCGCGGTGAGGACCTCGTGCACGAGACGAGCCGCGTCGACCGCCATGCGGAACGCGCCGGCGTCGGGCGGGTCGAGGTCGAGCACGAGGTGGGTCACCCGGTCGAGGTGCGGCAATCGCACGAGCGTCGGGTGGTACTCGACCGCACGCTGGTTCGCGAACCACAGCAGCGTGCGCCGGTCGTCGCAGAGCGCGTACGACACGTCGCGCTTCGACGTCTCGGCCCAGAGCCGTACGGTCGGGATCCACTCCGGCGTGTACTTCGGCACGTTCTTCTGCATGAACGCGTCCTGGCCGCGGTGCACGCGCACGACGGACAGCGGGCGGTCCGCGAGGGCCGGGAGGATGCGATCACGGACGCCGTCGAGGTAGTCGACGAGGTCGCGCTTCGTCGCGCCGGCCCCGTCGAAGAGGGGCTGGTCGAGGTTCGTGAGCGCCACGCCCTCGCGCGACTCACCGTCGCTCACGGTGGGCCGAACCGAACGGGGACGGATTCCATCGTGTAGATCCCCGTCGTCGGCCCGAACACCGGCGAGGCCGCGAACTCGACGTGACCCATGCGGGACGCGAGGAACGCGAACGTCTCCGCGAGCTCGGCGCGCGCGAGGTTCGCACCGAGGCAGTAGTGCGCGCCGTAGCCGAAGGTGAGAATCGGCGCGGAGCCCCGGTCCACCGTGATGTCGAAGCGATCGGGCGCGTCGAACAGCGCCGGATCGCGGTTCGCCGTGGCAGAGCAGACGAACACGACCGTGTGCTGCGGAAAGCCGACGCCGCGGTGCTCGACGCGTGCCGTGACGAGACGGGCCGTGAACGGTGTGATCGGCTCGTAGCGCAGGATCTCGTTCGCCGCGCGGGCGGCGAGCGTCGGGTCGGCGCGCAGTCGCTGCCACTGGTCGGGATGCTCGACGAGCAGTCGCATCCCGTGTGCGAGCTGCGCCTGGGTGGTGTCGGTACCACCCGCGATGACCGAGCAGATCAGCGACACGCACTCGTCGTCGGTCAGCCGGTCGCCGTCCTGCGAGATGGCCGCGAGCGTCGACACGAGGTCGTCGCCCGGGTGCCGGCGTCGCTCGCGGACGAGATCCTCGACGTAGGCGTACACGTCGAGGTATGCGGTCTCGATGGCGGCACGCTCGCGCGCGGCGGTGAGCTTGAAGACGCCCTGGAGCGCGTCGGACCACGCCGCGAGCCGCTCGGCCTCGCCGGGGAGCCCCAGCAGCTCCGCGATCACCATGGAGGGCAGTGGGCGCGCGAAGTCGTCGACGAACTCGGTCTGACCGTTCGGCGCGACGCGCGCCCACAGCTCCTCGAGCATCTCGCGCAGTCGCGGTCGCAGTCGGTCCGTCGCGCGCGGCGTGAACGCCGGCGTCACGAGCCGCCGCAGCCGCGCGTGATCGTCGCCCGTGCGTGCCATGAGGCCGTTGCGGGTCCGGTCGTAGACGGGGCCCTCGTGCACGCCCTGAAGCTCGAGGATCTGCACCGACGGGAACGCGAGGCGGCGATCCCCGAGGAACGACATGCCCGCGTCGCGGTCGAGGACGAGGTACCCGAGCTCGGCGCGCGCGAGCCAGCTGCGCGCCGCGAGGTCGCCGAGCACCTCGTGAAACCGCGCACCCCGCAACGACGGGTCGTCGGGGTCGAGGACCGGGAGGTCGAGATCGCCGACGTCGGGGACGTCGGAGCGCGCGTTCACGAGCCCTGCTGCGCGCGGGCGGCCCTCGCGCGCACGCGGTGTCCTCTCATGTGTTGATCGTAGGCAGTGAGCGGCGAACCGTCGCTCGTCAGATGGGGCGAGCTGCGCGCTCAGCAGGCATCCGAGCCCGTCGGCAGGAGCTGCGACGTGACGCGGACGGTGCCCGGTCGGTCGACGTGCAGGCCGGTCCACCCGTGCGCCGCGGGTGTCAGGCAGGCGTGGCCGTCGGCGTCACCGACGCTCCATGTCGGCGTCCACCGGACGCGCACGTCGACGGCACCCTTGCCCGTCGCGACGACGGTGAAGCCGCTCGCGTCGAGCGACGTGAGATGGGCCGGACCGGAGACGAGGCCCGACGAGCCGACGACCTTCCACAGGCGCCAGTGCACGTCGTGCCAGACCAGCCGGAGATAGCTCGGGTTGCTGCGCATGATCGCCGCCTCGGCGCGCGCGGACGCGTCGAGCGGGAGATCGGACAGCGCGACGTACTGGATGCCGTTCGCATCCAGCCACGCGCGGTAGCGCGCCGCGGTCAGGTGGCCGCGGTAGAAGAGCGAGTTGTCGACGATGTCGAGCTGACGTTCCCACCCACGCGCCAGCGGGATGCTCGGCGCGACCCACGCGGCCTCCCAGTGCATGCGTGTGAGCGCGATCTCGAGGCGCGCGGGCGCCGGGTCGGCCCGGTGCATCGCGTCGACGAGCGGTGTGAAGTAGGAGCTGGTGACGTGATCCGCGGGCGGTGTCGTCATCGCGCCGAAGGCCGGCGCGAACTGCCACACGACCGTCAGCACGACGAACGGGACGACGAGCGCGCGCCGCACGCGCCACACGGCCGACCACACGAGAGGCACCGCGATCGTCGTGCCCAGCCGCGTCATCACGCCGCCGACGGGCGTCGGCACGACGAACAGCGCGAGGGACGCGATCGCGTACACCAGCGCGCCGCGTCGCAACAGACGCTGCGACGGTGGCAGGACGAACAGCGTCGCCGCGCACGCGACGAGCACGCAGACGAGGCTCGTGATCGGGAACGGGAATCGTCCCGCCTGCCGGTACGTCGCCGTGATGACGAGGACTGGCACGACCGCGCCGGCACCGACGAGCAACGCGTCGCGCCGGCCGTCACGTGCGCTGACCGCCCACGTGACCGCGCCGAGCACGAGGAACAGCGCGGCGACGAAGCTCGACAGCGCGCACGCGACCGCCGCGGCGACGGCGAGCGTGCGACGACCAGAGACGATCATCAACACCGCGACGAGCGCGAACGTGAGACCGAGCAGGAACGCGAGCTGGCCGACGACGATCTGGGCGACGGTCCCCGCCGCGAAGCACAGCGTGCCGAGGATCGACGTCGTGCCGAACCTGCCCCGCACGACACGGTCGAAGGTCCACGTCGCGACAGCCGCGCACGCGATCGCCGTCACGTGCACGCCGATCGTCGCCGCAAGTGGCGGGAACAGCGAGCTGTAGGCGACCGGCGAGTGCCCGCCGTACCAACCGGTGTCGAACCCGATGAACCCGTACGTCCGGAAGACCGCGACCCGGTACACCTGCGCGGGCCAGTCGGCGCCCTCCCAGCCCAGCACCGTGGCGACCGTCGCGAGGACCGCGGCGAGAAGCCCACCCGCCACGGACGGCGACCAGAGCGCGCCGGGCCGGCGCCACCCGGGCGCGTCGAGACGGGGCGCGGTCACCGCGTGCACGGCGCCCCAACCTGCCCGCCGATCCTGAGAACCCGCGCGGAGTCATGCCAAGAAAGGGGAAAAACCGTAGGTGCCGACGGCGTCACCGGTCCCGACGGGCGAGCGACCGTGAGAAGGTGATGAGCGCGGAGGGCGTCGTCGAGGGAACGTTGTGGCGTGCGCGCGCACGCCGAGCGCGTGAGCAACCCGAGGGGCAGCACCAGCAGGAGGTCTCGGATGACGGACAGGTCGGCTTTCACGGAAGCGGAGTGGCACGCCCTGACGGACGCGCCGCTCCTCGTGACCGCGGCGCTCTTCTACGCCGGCGAGCACGGTCCGATCTCGATGGTCAAGGAAGCGAGCGCGGGCGCGCGCTCCATCTCGAGACCGGGCGAGCACGGCGCCGCGAACGAGCTCATCGGCGAGATCGTCGCCGAGGCGAACACCAAGGAGGCACGGACCGAGCTGAAGGAGCACCGCGGTCCCACACCGGAGGCCGCGGTCGACAACGTCATGCGCGAGCTCGAGCCCGCGGCCGCCGCGCTGAAGAAGCTCCCCTCGGACGAGGCGAGTGAGGTCGCGAGCTGGTTCGTCGACATCGCCGAAGCCGTGGCGCGATCTTCGAAGGCAGTGAACCCGGACGAGCAGGCGACGATCGGCAAGCTGCGCGCGCTGTTCGGCGTCGCAAGCGGGGAAGGACCGTCGAGCTCCTGACCCGCTCCGGTGCAACCGGCCGAGGTCGCCGAGGTCCTCAACGTGAACGCGTCAGGTGCCGTTCGCCGGATGCGTGTAGGCGCGCCCGTCGATCGTCGTCGTCATCGTGCCCGTGGCCTCGAAGTCGTTCGCGTACGTCGTCGTGGCCGTCGTGCTGAGTCGGCTCGAGGGACTCGAGGACGACTTCGCCGCGTGACGCGACACGCCGCGAACCTTCTGCGATCTGCGGAGCGCCCCGGCGACGAACTCCCTGCGGACGACGGCGGGAGCGGCGCGAACCAGTGCGGAAACGGCCGCTCCCGCCGTCCCTTGCGCGCGTCGGCCGGGCAGGGTGAGGGCCGGACGCGCGCCCGCTGATCCTGGCATGCCGTGGCGCACCGACAACGATGCGCGCGATTTGCGATCCGGTCGGGGCCGCGTTCGATCCGGATCAGGATGTGATCCGCGTGCCCTCGACGCTGCGTACTTCGAGCGATGCACGGAATGCTCGCCACGGCCGACGTCGCCGGGATCGGGCTCCCGCTCGCCCTGATCCTGCTCGTTCCCATGGAGGCCGGGCTGCCGATACCGATTCCCGACGACGCGGTCATGCTGCTCGTGGGTGAGCGGGTCGCGGCGGGCGCCCTGCCGTGGTGGGTCGGTGTGCTCGCGCTCGAGCTCGTCGCGATCGTCGGGACGACATTGCTCTTCGTCGGCACGCGCGGCGCGGGCGCGCTCGTGAACCGCATCGCGCGGCACATCGGGCTGACTGCGGAACGGCTGGCGAGGATGACGGCTGCGGTCGAACGCCGCGGGCGTGGCGCGCTCGCGGTCGGCCGTGCGACGCCGGGGTTGCGCACGATGACCGGGATCGTGGCAGGAGGCTCCGGTCTGACGCCGCGCCGGGCACTCCCGCCGCTGCTCCTCGGCGCGACCGTGTTCGCACAACTCCACTTGGTGCTCGGCTACGCGTTGGGTCCGGTCGCGCGCGATCTCATCGATCGCGCGAAGGGACTCGCGCTCGTCCTCGGTGTGGTGTTGCTCGTCGGCGCGGCAGCCTTCTGGGTCGTCCGCCAGGGCCGGCGTGGCGGCTCGGCGGCCTGGCGCGAAGCGGCGTGTCCGGCCTGCCTCGCACTCGGCTCGATCGGTGAACGCCTCGTCGAGCATGGCGACCCGGGCGGCCGCCTCGGTGTGATCGACCGTCGGCGACCGCCCGCAGCGTCGCGATCGCGGAGCTGAGCGCGACGCGCCGGATCAGTCCTCGGGGAGATCCGCGAAGTTGCGCTTCGCGGCCCGGTACCAGCCCATGCCCGAGATCGGGTGCCTCCACCTGGCCTTCATCTCCTTGAGCGCACCGGCGTGGGTGTCGTCGCCGTTGGCGACCATCTCTCGGAGGTGCCGGTCCTGGGCCTTGATCACCTCGTCGGCGGTGTCGCCCCGCATCCCGTGGTCGCACGGCCCGCCCAACTGCTTGCACGTCATCGTCTTCATCGGTCCGCTCCTTCGTCGCTTTCGGTAGTGGTACTCTCGAACTGAGAGTGATACTATCGTTTCATGCCGAAGCCCGTCAAGCGCGACATCGCAGTCGAGAACAACCGCGGTCAAGCCCGCACGCGCCTCGCCCGCCGCGCGGTGGTCGACGCGGCCCGAACGCTGTTCCTCGAACGGGGCTACGCGGCGACGACCGTCGAGGCGATCAGCGAACGCTCCGACGTGCCGGCCGCGACCGTGTACCGGCTGTTCTCGTCGAAGCTCGGAATCCTGAAGGCGCTGCTCGACACGTCCATCGCCGGTGACGACAAGCCTCTGGCGGTGGAGGAACGGCCGGACGTCGCGGCGTTGAGCAGCGAACCCGACCCGCGCAAGGTGCTCGCCGGGCTCGCGAGCGTGACGACGGCGATCAACCGGCGCGCGAACGACGTCTACCTCGTGCTCACGGGCGCGGCCGGTTCCGATCCCGCCGCCGCGGAACTGCTCGGAGAGATCCGACGACAGCGCGAGCAAGGTCAGGGCCGGATCGCACGCTCACTCGCGCGCGCACACGCGCTCAGGCCCGGACTGCGTGAGCGCGACGCAGCCGACCTGATCCACGCGCTGATGTCACCCGAGGTCTACCGGCTTCTCGTCGGCGAGCGCGGCTGGACCGCGCAACGCTACGAGCAGTGGCTCGCGGCAACCCTCGCACAGCAGCTGACGGAGTGATCGCGCCGGCGCGGCGTCGACGGCAACGGTCGCTACCCTTCGATCGTGACGCCCGACGACCTCGAGCCGGAGGTCCAGCAGCTCGGGAGGCGCATCGGCACGCTGGCCGGACGGGGCCACGTCCGGTTGGGTGGTGGCGCGTGGACCGAGCGACTGCTCGACTGGGCGCTGGCGTCACCCGAGTTCAAGACCCAGCTGTTCCGGCTCGTCGACGTCCTGCCCGCGTGCACCGACGACGCCGACGTCGTGCGCCACGTCGAGGAGTACCTGGGCGGCGTCGAGGCTCCCGCGGTCGTCGGGACGGGGATCGCGGTCGCCGATCGACTGCCGTTCGGGACGCGGCTGTCGGCGCGCGTCGCCCGTCGCGCCGTCACGCGCATGGCGCGCCAATTCATCGCGGGTGAGACGGCGCGCCAGGCGATGGCCCGCCTCACGCGACTGTGGCGGGCAGGCCAGGCATCGACCGTCGACCTGCTCGGCGAGAAGACACTGACCGCAACCGAGGCCGACGAGTACGCGGCGCGCGTCGACGAGCTGCTCGCCGCGTTCGTCGCGACCAGCGCGTCCTGGCCCGACGACCCGGCACTCGAACGAGACCCGTGGGGTCCGGTGCCGCGGGCGAACGTCTCGGTGAAGCCGACGGCGCTCTCGCCCCGGTTCGACCCGCTCGAGAACGGGCACGCCGTCGCCGACGCCTTCACGCGAGTCCGACCGGTGCTGGAACGGGCTCGCGCGTCGGACGCGACCGTACATCTCGACACGGAGAGCTACGCGGTCAAGGACCTGACGTTCGACCTCGTGCGCGCGATCGGCGGCGAGTTCCCCGATGGCCCGCAGCTCGGTTGCGTCGTGCAGGCGTACCTACGGGAGTCCTTCGACGATCTGCGCGCGCTCATCGACTGGTCGGCGCGGACGTTGCGCGTCCCGCTCCAGGTTCGTCTCGTGAAGGGCGCGTACTGGGACGCGGAGACCGTCGAGGCGCGTGCGGCCGGCTGGCCGTCGCCCGTGTTCGCCGACAAGCGCGACACGGACGCGAACTACGAGCGGTGCGTGCGGCTCATGGTCGCTCGCGCCGGCGAGATCCGCCCCGCGTTCGCGAGCCACAACGTACGCAGCCTCGCCTACGCCGTCGTCCACGCGCGCGCCGCGGGACTCCACGACACCGCGTTCGAGCTGCAGCTCCTCTACGGCATGGCGGCCCCGGTTCACGATGCCCTGCGCCGGCTCGGCTTGCGCACACGCGTCTACGCACCGGTCGGGGCCCTGATCCCCGGGATGGCGTACCTCGTTCGCCGGCTGCTCGAGAACACGTCGAACGAGTCGTTCATCCGCCAGCGCTTCGCCGAGGGTGCGCAGCTCGACCGCCTGCTCGTGCCACCCACGGAGCGGGACGACGCTTCCCCGCCGAGCACGGAGCCGGCCGCGCTCGATGCGACCGACGCCCGCGATCGCGGTGCGTTCGTCAACGAGCCGCACGCGGAGCTCCGTCGCGCGCCGGTGCGCGACCAAATTCGTGATGCGATGCACCGCGCGACGGGTGAGTACCCGTTCGTCGCGCCCGTCCTCATGGAGGGTCAGGCCGTCGCGACCGATGCGATGATCGAGTCGCGTGACCCGAGCTGCACCGAGCGACTCGTGTGCACCAGCGGCTCCGCGGAGCCGGAGCACGTCGACCACGCGGTCGCCGTCGCCCTCGACGCGTGGGGAGCATGGCGCGACCGACCGTGGTGCGAGCGCGCGGACGTGATCTTCCGCGCGGCCGTGCTGTTGCGCGCACGTCGTGACGAGCTCGTCGCGCTCGAGGTGGGCGAAGCGGGCAAGCCGATCGCGGAGGCGGACGCGGACGTCGCCGAGGCGATCGACTTCTGCGAGTACTACGGGAGGGAAGCGCTGCGACTCGCGCACGGCGGACCGGTCGCCCAGGCGCCCGGCGAGAGCAACCGCTACGAGTACGAGCCGCGAGGCCCGGCCGCCGTGATCACACCGTGGAACTTCCCACTGGCGATCCCCGCCGGCATGACGGTGGCTGCCCTGGTCACCGGCAATCCCGTGCTGCTCAAGCCGGCCGAGCAGACGCCCGGGGTCGCGTCCCGGTTCGTGCACCTTCTGCTGGAAGCAGGCGTACCGCCGGGCGTGATGGCGTTCCTGCCCGGCCCCGGTGAGCAGATCGGCCGGCACCTGGTCGAGCACCCCGACGTCGCAACCGTCGCGTTCACGGGGTCGAAGGCGGTCGGATGCGAGATCGTCGAACGCGCCGCGCGACCCGCGGCGGGCAAGCGCCACGTCACGCGCGTCGTCGCGGAGATGGGCGGGAAGAACCCGGCGGTCGTCGACGAGGACGCGGACCTCGACGTCGCGGTACCGGCGATCGTCGCGAGCGCGTTCGGGTACGCGGGTCAGAAGTGCTCCGCGGTCTCGCGCGTCATCGGCGTCGGACGGATCTTCGACGAGTTGATGACGCGGCTGACGGGTGCCGTCGACGTGCTGCCGGTCGGCAGCGCGCACGATCTGCGAACGGTCGTCGGGCCGCTGATCGACGCCGACGCGCTCGAGCGTGTGCAGCGGTACCAACGCGTCGCGATGGACGAGGGCGACGTCGTGCTCCAGCGTCATGACGTCCCGGACGGCGGCTGGTACGCGGGCCCGACCGTCGTGGTGGTGAACCGGACGGACGCGACGGTGTTCACGGATGAGATCTTCGGTCCCGTGCTCGCCTGCATGGCGGCCGACGACTTCGAGCACGCGCTCGCGCTCGCCAACACGACCGCGTACGCGCTGACCGCCGGGTTCTTCTCCCGGTCACCGGCGCGCATTCGTCACGCCGCGTCGCATCTCCGCGCCGGGAACGTCTACGTCAATCGCGTCACCACCGGTGCGCTCGTCGGCCGGCAGCCGTTCGGCGGGTTCGGCATGTCGGGTGTCGGCTCGAAGGCCGGCGGACCCGACTACCTCCTCCAGTTCGTCGAGCCGCGCGTCGTCACGGAGAACACGCTGCGCCAGGGGTTCGCGGCAGCCGGGCCGACGTCGTGAGCGCGCGGCGTCGCGTGCGTGCTCCGGCGGTCGGTTCCCGCGTCCGTGTCAGTGGGCTCGCCGACGGCCCCGCCGGGTCAGGAACGCGCCGAGGACGATCGCACCCGCACCGATGCTCGCGAGGCCGGCGACGTCTCCACCGGTGAAGGGGAGACCGGAGCTCGGTGCGGACGAGGGCACGGTCGCCGGTGCCACCGCGGTACGGGCCTCGACCTGGGCGGTCGTCGGCGGCGTACCGCCGTTGGGATAGGTCGCGGCCGAGGCGACCGACGCACCCGACAGGACGAGGCCGACCACGGCGAGGCCGCACACGAGCAAGCGTCGAACCATGACATACCTCCTCTTGCTCTTGCGCGAACGTAGCGATCGCCCCGAACCGTGTATATAGGTCGAACAGCCCATCTCCCTCGAGAAGCCGACCGCGCCGGCGCGAGACGGGCGGGCTGGTGGCCGCGCACGCGACCACGACCGACGCGGGGTCCACGGAACCGACGGCGCCTCCGCGTACGGTGGCGGCCTGTCATGGAGGCAGGGGGTTCCGTGACGTGACCGGACATCCTGTATCGACGCCGCCGCGGGCACCGACACGCAGATGATGTTCGCCGCTCGACGACGCGATGCGCTCGTCAGCGCGTTGCGATCCGAGCTCCTGGCGATTCGCGATGCGGTCCGTGGCGCGCTCGACGACGTCGAGACGCGTCGCCGTGCGGACGACGCGCTGCGCGACGAGCTCATCGTGAGTCTCGTCCGTTGCGTCACCGACCTCGCCGGGACCTTGAACCAGCGAAGCAGTGAGATGCTCACCGTGCTCGAACGGCTCGGCGAGCTGGGAGAGAGCATCGCGTCACGCCAACGCGAGCAGACGGACAGCATCCTCGTCTTGCTCGAGCGCTTCGGCGCCGCGTTGGAACTGGACGTTCGAAGCCACCGCGCGCCCGAGCGACGCGTCGTTGGTGGCACGGTCGAGCCCTCACGGACGGAATCGCGTCGCACGACCGCGCGCGACAGCGAGGTTCACGGTGACGACGACCGGCTCCTCCTCGAAGGTGTCGAGGTGCGATGCCGATTCGCCGAGGGCGGATGGGTCAGCGGCTTCGAGGTGAGCGACGTGATCTCCGACGCGGGAACGTTGCGATATCGCTTGCGCCGCCGCTGCGACGGCTACGTGCTGCCGACGCTGTTCGACGAAGCGTCCATCCGCGCCCGCGTCTGACGGCTCGCGCCGGCGCCGATCACGAGGTGGTCGACCTCGAGGAGTGCGGTCATGGCACCTCCCGTCGACGACACGCAACCGGAACCGTCGTGTCGCCCGTCACTCGCCGCCCGTCGGCGTGCGACAGTACCGAGCAGCAACGGGACGGTCGAACGTCGCGCGTCGGAGAGACGCCGCGTCGAACCGGTCGCGTCGTCGTGGTGCCCGCGACGCGCGCGTGGCGACGCACCGTTCGAGCGTCAGCGCTTGCGGGCGCGGTGCGTCGCGGTCGGCGAACGACGCTTGCGCGTGCTCGGCGACGACGAGTCGCGCCCGACTCGCGCGCCGGGAAACGCGGCGATGACCGCGTCTGTGGTCTGCTCGGCGGCGTCGGGCGGGAGAGGCTGACCCCAGACGACGGCACGCATGAACAGCGGCCCGACGAGCAGGTCGTAGGCGAACGCGAGGTCGGCGTCGGGAGCGAGCTCACCGCGGTCGATGCCGCGTTGGAGGACCTGCCACACCGTCTCCCGGCGAGGCGACAGGTACTCGCTCACGTAGATCTCCGCGAGCTCGGAGTCGGCCGCGAGGTCGGCGACGAGGCCTGCCGTCACGCGGCGGTTGTCCGCCGAGCTCATGAGCTCCACCTGGTGACGCTGGACCTCGACGAGGTCCCCACGCAGAGACCCCGTGTCGGGTTCGGGCACCGCGAGGCGCGCGGATTGGATGAGAGCGGTGACGACGAGTGCCGGCTTGGACGGCCAACGCCGGTAGATCGTCGGGCGACCCACGCCGGCGCGGCTGGCGACGGCCTCGATCGTGAGCGGGCCGTAGCCCTGCTCTTGGAGGAGCTCGCGCGCCGCCGTCAGGATCGCCTCGTCGTGACGGGCGTCCCGGGGACGCCCGGGCCCGCGACGGCTGTCGGCGGCCTCGGACGGCGCGGCGTCGCTTCCGGACACGGTGGCTCCTCGGTACGGCGAACTGCTGAAAACCATTACGGGCTGTTGCGTAATCTTATCAGCTGGTTTACGATGTTCGTGTAACGATACACGGTGTCCGGAAATGGTGACGGCATGGCGGGTCGGGTCAAGAGGTCGAGGCCGGCGGAACGTCCCGACGAGGACCTCGTGGCGGGCCTCGCGGCGTCGGAGCCGGACGCCGCATCCGCCTTCGTTCGACGGTTCCAACGCCGGGTGTTCGGCCTCGCGCTGAGCATCGTCGGCGATGTGCGCGCGGCCGAGGGTGTCGCCCAGAAGGCCTTCGTCCGGGCGTGGCGGCACGCCGACGGGTTCGACGCGCGACGCGGCAGCGTCGCGGCGTGGCTCCTCAGCATCACGCGCAGCCTGGCGATCGATGCGGTTTGCGCGAGCCGCCCGGACGCGGTCGCGACGGCAGACGTCGGCCTCGAGGCACAAACGACATCGGGACGCGACCAGGTCGAGGGATGCGCTCCACGCGATGACGTCGCGCGCGTCTACGCCGCGCTGTCAGAGCTACCGGAGGAGCAGCGCCGCGCCGTGCTGCTCGCGCGGGTGTGGGGCTGCAGCGCACGCGACATCGCCGCGCGCGAAGGCATTCCGCTCGAGACCGCGAAGACCCGCATCCGCGCCGGCATCAGGCGATTGCGACCCGCGCTCACCACAGCCGAACCGTGCTCGGCCGCACGCGCGTGAAGCACACGCCGGCGCGCCGTCCCTCGAACGACACCACTGCGAACCTGCTGGTGGAGCCGGGAAGGAGACTCGAACTCCTGACCTGCTCATTACGAGTGAGCTGCTCTACCGACTGAGCTATCCCGGCGAAGGATCCCGCAGTCTACCGACGGGCCCGCGGGGCCCTGAACGCTTTGTGCTCCTCAGACCTCGGACAGCGAGGCTGGCGGAGCCGAAAGCGTGGAGGCGCCTCGCGGTGCCGGGAGGTGGAGCAGCAGCCACTCGAGGAGCAGGCCCTCGTTCGGGTTGAACTCGAACGCCTCGCGCGCCTCGCGGCACCGGTCGAGCGCGGCCGCCGCCGCGCCCGGTGCGACGACGAGCGGTTCACGGTCGACGTTGAGCGGCGGCGCGGGCGCGGCGAGCGCGTCCCGGTAGACCGACTCGAGCGCGGTGAACCCCTCGACGAGCAGCTGACGGCGCTCGAAGCGCTCGTGGCGCGCGTGGCGCTCCGCGAGCTTCCGGCGCAAACGGGTCGCGGCCCGATCTGGATAGCCGCGCTGCTCGATGTCGCGGTCGAGCTCCTCGGCCTCGCGCTCGTGCTCCGCCTTCCGCACCGCGAGCGCGTCCTGCACCGCGGCGGCGAGCCCCTCGGCGAGGCGCAC
>DASRES010000090.1 GCA_035651955.1 Acidimicrobiia bacterium | reverse complement strand
CGCACCGGTCCGTTCCTCGCGCGCCTCGACCACCGTCGCCTCGCGCCCCGCGACGAGCACGCGACCCGTGACGTTCAGGTCGTACTTCGCCTCCGGCGACGGGCGTTGCCCCGTCGCGACGTGACCACCCCACAACACGGTCCAACCGTCGCTCTCGCGGACGAGCGTGCGTTCGCCGTCCGTCATCACGCGTGTCGTCGTGCCGAGCTGCAGCATCCCGTCGTCGTCGTGGACGGGGACGCGCTCGGTCTTCTTCCGTCCCGACTCGTACCACTCGACCGCAACGACGCCCGAGAACGCGTACTCACGCACGGCGCGTTCCGCCGCGTCGACGAGCTGCTCGCCCCGGCCGCCACCCGGCCCGGGTCCGGCCGCCCAGGCCTTCACGGCCGCGACGGACGCGACGACCATCGCGGTGATCGCAGCCGCCGCGACGAGGACGCACGCCGCGGGAGCCGCCCGTCGCGCGATCACGTCAGTGTCCGAACCGCACCGGCTGGCCCACCGGCGCGAGCTCCATGATCGGGTCCTGCGTGAGCGACGCGCGCGTCACGTGCGAGTCGACCTGGTTCGGCACGGACGGCGTGACGCGATGCGGAGACGGAACGGCGAACGCGACGACGACCGCGGCCGCGGCCGCACCTCCCGCGGCCCAACGCCACGGCCCGAGCACACGCCGCCGAGTCGAGCCCGACGCCACGCCGACCGGCTCGCGCAGCACGCGCTCGAAGACGTCCTCGGGCGGCTCGGGCACCGGCAGGCCGCGCACGGCGGCGCGCACCTCGCGCACCTCGCGCAGGATCGCCGCCCACGACGGCGACGCGGCGAGCTCGCGCTCGACAGCCGCGCGCTCGTGCGCGCTCAGCTCGCCGTCCAAGTACGCGGACAGGACGTCCTCGGGGAGCCCGCGGTCGCGCCCCGTCACGACCACGCCCCCTCGAGCGCGGCGCGCAACATGCGCCGGCCGCGATGGATGCGGGACCTCACGGTGCCGACGGGGACGCCGGTCGCGCGGCCGATCTCCTCGTACGGCAGGTCGGCCACGTCGCACAGCACGACCGCGACGCGGAACTCCTCGGGGAGCGTCGCGAGCGCGTCCTGGACCTCACGCGAGAGCTCGGTGCTCGCCTCGTCCGCACCGGGTGACCCAGGCAGGACGCGGTCGGGGTCCGGGGGCAACGCCTCGGTCGGGCGGCGGCGCTTCCGGCGCACCTCGTCCAGGAAGACGTTCGTGACGATCCGGGCCAACCATCCCTCCAGCGATCCCGGCCGATAGCTCTCCAGCCCCTTGCGAACCCGCAGGAGCGACTCCTGCACGAGGTCCGCGGCGTCGTCGGTGTTGCCGGTCAGGCGGTACGCGACCTGGTACATGAACCGCCCGTGCTCGCGGGCGACCTCGTCCCAGGTCGGGACACCGTCGGACGACACGACAACGTCAGGAGGCGGCAGCCGGTTCCCGCGGACGCGACACCACGCCGGCGGACAGGACGACCGGCGGGGCGCTACTTCGCCTTGTGCTCGTCGTCCTCGTGGGCGCCGTCCTCGACGCCCTTCTTGAACTCCTTCGACGCCTGGCCGAGCGACCGGGCGAGCTTGGGCAGGCGGGTGCTGCCGAAGAGGAGCAGGACGACGGCGAGGATGATGAGGAGCTCGGGAACCCCGATGTCCATCGCTGGCCTTTCCGAGGGGATCCGGAAGAGGTTACCGCCGATCCCCCGCGCCGGTCGCCTGGAACGCGCCGATCCCGGCCGCGCGCGCCGCGGTGGCCAGCGGGTCGAGATCGTCGATCGACGCCACCTGGAACGGAACCGCACCGGGGCCCACGATCACCGTCTCGACACCCAGCTCGTCCCACGTGACGAGCTGCTCCGCGACCTCGTCGACGGTCCCGACGAGCCGGCCGTCGCGCCAACGGTCGAGCGTGACGCCGTCGAGCACGCCGGGCGGCGTCGCGGCACGGAGACGGTCGAAGCGCGCCGCGAGATCGGCGTCGTCCTCGCCGCACAGCGCGTAGAGCCCGACCGATCGCCACACCGTCGCGGCGTCGCGCGCGGCGTCGTCACACTCGCGTCCGAGCACCGCGAGGCGGTCGCGGTACGCATCGGGCGTCCACACCCAGCACGTGTTCCAGCCGTCGGCGTGACGCGCAGCGAGCCGCAGCAGGCGGTCGCCCTTGCCGCCGACGAACACTGGCGGGCCCGGCTGTTGGACGGGCGGCGGGTCGAGCACGGCGCCGTCGCAGCGGTGGTAGCGACCGTCGAACGTGAACGGCTCACCGCGCGCCGTTAGCAGACCGCGGCACACCTCGACCGCCTCCGCGAGACGCGCGAGCCGGTGACCCGGGCGCGGGAAGTCGACGCCGACCGCGTCGTAGTCGGGCTCGTACCAGCCCGCGCCGAGACCGACGTCGATGCGACCGCCGCTGATCCGGTCGAGCGTCGCGAGCGCCTTCGCGAGGACGGACGCCGGGCGCAGCACCTCGCACAGCACGAGCGTCCCGAGCCGCGGCCGGTGCACCGCACGCGCGAGCGCGCCGAGCGCGGCGATCGGCTCGTACGTGCCGTAGCGACGCGCGTCGGCCCCGTACTTCGCGAGGTCGAGGAACACGTGGTCGGACAGCCACAACGAGTCGAAGCCGAGCTCCTCGGCGCGACGAGCGAACGCGACGACCGTGTCCCACCGGAGCGGGTTCTCGCCGGGGACGGAGTAGTCGTACTGCGGGAGCGCGAGTCCGATGCGCACACGTGCATCGTACGTAAGGTCGGGCGGTGGCCGAACGGGACGTCCTCGAGTGCGTGGTCAACGTGTCGGAGGGCCGGCGGCGCGACGTCGTCGACGCGATCGCCGGAGCGGGCGGCGCACGCGTGCTCGACGTCCATGTCGACGCCGACCACAACCGCAGCGTCGTCACACTCGGCGGTCCAGCCGTCGCGGTCGAGGACGCGGCACGACGTCTCGCCTCGCACGCGGCATCGTTGCTCGACCTGCGCGTGCACGACGGCGTGCACCCGCGCTTCGGCGTCGTCGACGTCGTCCCGTTCGTCGCGCTGGACGAGACGCCGCGAGAACGCGCGGTCGAAGCGGCGCGGGCGTACGCGGCGTGGTCCGCACACGAGCTCGGCGTGCCCGTGTTCCTCTACGGCGACGCCGATCCCGGCGCGCGCACGCTGCCCGACACACGTCGCGACGCGTTCGTGCGCCGGCGGCCCGACGCGGGGCGCGGGCAACCCGATCCGCGTCTCGGCGCGACGGCGGTCGGCGCGCGACCGGTCCTCGTCGCGCTGAACTGCGAGCTCCCGACCGACGACGTCGGGCTCGCGCGCGACATCGCGCGCGCGGTGCGCGAGCGCGACGGCGGGTTGCCGGGCGTGCGCGCGCTCGGGTTCCTGCTCGGCTCACACAGCCGCGCGCAGGTCTCGATGAACCTCGTCGCGCTCGAACACACGGGGGTCGAGCGGGCCTGCGACGCGGTGCGCGAGCAGGCACGGCTGCGCGGCTCGGACGTCGACCGCGTCGAGCTCGTCGGCCTCGTCCCCGCCGCGGAGCGCGCCCGGTGGTCGGACGCGTTCCGCGAACGGTCGGGGATCAGCGAGGCGGAGACGATCGAAGCGCGCCTCGCCCGCGCCGCCGGCGCGGAGCACTCCGGCGGGCCGGGACCGGCTGGCGCGGCCTGACCCGGTCGGGGCGGACGCGGGCCGAAGGCGCGGTCACGGTGACGCAGCCGCGCACGTTCAGGCGGACGCAGCCGCGCACATTCAGGCGGACGCAGCCGCGCACGTCACGCGGACGCCGCGGCGCGACGGGCGAGCGCGCGCTGGCGGCGGAGGCGGCGACGCTCCCGCTCGGACAGGCCGCCCCAGATGCCGAACTTCTCGCCGTTGCACAGCGCGTACTCGAGGCACTCGAGGCGCACCTCGCAGCCGCCGCACACGGCCTTCGCCTCCCGGGTGGACGCACCACGCTCGGGGAAGAACAGGTCGGGGTCGACGCCGAGGCAGTTGGCCCGCTCCTGCCAGCGGCGTTCGCCGTTCGTCGGATCGGCCGCGGGCAGACCGGGCGACGGGCCGCCGGGCGAACCTGGCGCGATCCCGGTGGGACCGGGCGTGATCCGGTTGGCGATCAGCATCTCGTGCATCGGCGCCCCCCTCGCTTCCTCCGCCGTGCCTCGCGGCCGGCGACTTGCCGACACCGACTCCCTGAACCCGGCTTCGACGCCGGTTCCCGGGCGCTCCGGCCGGGCGTTCGGGACCCGGAATGACGCCCTTGGAATTACAACGGTGTCACTATGGTCGGTCGCCGTACCCGACGCAAGTGGAACTTTTTGCCCGACCGGCCCGACAATGGGCCCGTGCGGATCGACGCGGTCCAGGGCGACATCACGAAAGAGCAGGTCGACGCGGTCGTGAACGCCGCGAACCAGTCGCTCGGCGGCGGGGGCGGGGTCGACGGCGCGATCCACCGCGCGGCGGGGTCGCGGGAGCTGCACGAGGCGTGCGCCCGCCTCGGCGGGTGCGCGACGGGCGACGCCAAGGCGACCGACGGGTTCCGGCTGCCCGCGCGCTGGATCATCCATGCGGTGGGCCCGCGCTACCGGGACGGGCGCCGCGGCGAAGCCGAGCTGCTCGCCTCGTGCTACACGCGCTCACTCGCCGTCGCCGACGAGCTGGGCGCGCGCTCGGTCGCGTTCCCGGCCATCTCCACCGGCATCTACGGCTACCCGCTCGAGGAGGCGACCGACATCGCGGTCGCGACCGTGGCCGGTGCGACGACCGACGTCGAGATCGTCAGGTTCGTGTGCTTCGACGAGCGCACCCTGCGCGCGTACGAACGTCGGCTTGACGCGTTGAGGTCATAAGCGCGCCGGCCGGCGCGCGCCGCGGCTGAGCGTCTCGCGGATCCTCGCGACGAGGTCGTCGGGCTCGTACGGCTTCGTGACGTACTCGTCCGCGCCGAGGTCGAACGCGCGCGTCTTGTCGACGTCGCTCGACTTCGCCGAGCAGACGATCACGCGCGGCCGCCGCGGGCGCCCCGCGAGCTCCGCGAGCACGAACCACCCGTCCAGCACCGGCATCATGATGTCGAGGAGGACGATGTCGGGCTGCTCGTCGTCGATGCGTCGCAGCGCGGTCTCGCCGTCGGCCGCGAGCGCGGGGTCGAAGCCCTCGGCCTCGAGGATCATCCGCATCGTCAGCAACACGTCGGGCTCGTCGTCGACGATCAGGACCTTAGGCCTGCCGTGCACGGCTCCACCTCCTGCTCGTCCATGGGCCGCACCCGCAGCGCGACCCGGAACGCGGCCCCGCCACCCGGAGCGTCCTCGACCCACACGGAACCACCGCACGCCTCGACGAGTCCCCGGACGATCGGGAGACCGAGCCCGATGCCCGGACGCGACGTCGCCGTGCGTTCCGAGCGGTAGAACCGCTCGAAGATCTTCTCGCGCTCGGCCGGCGGGACACCCGACCCGGTGTCGAGCACCGACAGCAGCACCTTCTCGCCCATCGGCTCGACGACCACGCGCACGGGTGGCGCACCGTACTTGTGGGCGTTCTCGATCAGGTTGCCCACGATGCGACGCATCGACTCGGGGTCGGCGCGGATCTCGCACTTCTGCGGCGCCTGCACCTCGACGGGACGGCCCGCGACCTGCGAGTCGAGCGCGACGAGCCGGACGAGCGCGGCGACGTCGATGCGGCGCAGCATCGGCATCGTCCCCTTCCGCTCGAGCCGGGCCGCGGTGAGCATCTCCTCGACCATCGCGGACAGACGGCTGGTCTGGCGGTCGATCACGTCGAGCAGCTCGCCGCGCTGGTCGTCACGCGCACGGCGCGACGCGGAGAGCGCGCCACGGATCGACGTCAGCGGCGTCCGCAGCTCGTGGCTCACGGACGCGACGAACTGTGACTTGGTCCGGTCGAGCTCGAGCAGCTGGGCGACGTGCACGCGCTCGGCCTCGTACAGGCGTGCGTTCGTGATCGCGGCGGCGACCTGTTCGCCGAAGACGCAGAGGAGCTGCAGGTCGTTCTCGTCGAACGTCCGCTCACCGAACGAGCTCACGTTGATCACGCCGAGGAGCTGCCCGCGGTTCACGAGCGGGACGCACATCGCCGAGTGGGGCGACGGGACCCGCGTCTGGTGACCGGGGAAGAGCTCGTCGTCGACCTTCCCGCTCAACAGCAACGGCTCGCGTGTGCGCGCGACGCGGCCTGCGATCGACTGACCGAGCTGCACGCGGGCACCGAGCGCGACGTCGTTGTTGCCGCGCGCCGCGACCGCGACGAGCTCGTCGTCGTCCTCGGACTCGAGCAGCATCACGGAGCCGGTCTCCACGCTCAGGAGGTCGAGCGTGCTCGAGAGGATCAGGTCGAGGACCTCGTGGAGGTCGAGGACGGAGTTGACCGCGCGCCCGGCGGCGGTCAAGAGCGCGTGCTGCTGCAGACGGTTCGAGAGCGCCGAGCTCAGGACGCGCTCGTCCATGAGCAGCCGGCTGAGGCGATGGAGGTGGATCTCCTTCTCGATCGCGTACGCGCTGAACCCGAGCGCGAGACCGATGACCGCGAGCCGCAGCACGCCGGGTTGCAGCCACGAGACCTCGTTGCCGCGCGACAGGGACGCGATCGCGGTCGCGATCGCCATCGCGACGATGACCGTGATCGTGACGCCCCACAGCTGCAGTCGCCGCCGCTCGACCGCCTCGATCGACGGACGGTTGTAGCGGCGCATGCCCGCAACACGGGCCTCGTGTTCGATCCGCTCCCGGATGTCGGTGCGCGTCGCGGCAGCCATCCCCTCTTCCTTCCCGAGGTGGTATCGGGCGGCCCGGGGACCGGCTTGAGCGCTCTCCGCGCGGGACCTACCCCGCGCGACGGCGGAGGGTCCGCTTGTTCTCACGGAGCGGCCGAGCGTCCGCGGCCCGGGTATCCCGGGCCGCAGCGAGCGCGACCAGCAAGCACGCGCGCTACCCGGCGCGGCGCCTGAGCGTTCGCTTGTTCTCGAGAAAGTCGACGAGGACGTAGCTGCCCAGGTCGTCGGGGCTGGTGAAGAAGGCCCGGCCGTTGTTCATCCGGGTCATCCGCTCGACGAACGAGCGCAGGTAGAAGCTCTCGTCGAGCATGAACGTGTTGATGCGGATGCCGTCCCGCGTGCAGCGGGCGACTTCCTTCAACGTCTCCTCGATCGTGATCGGCGACGGCGGATACTGGAAGTACGCCTCGCCGTCCTCGATGTGGGCGGTCGGCTCACCGTCGGTGACCATGATCACCTGCTTCGTGCCGGTCTGGCGGGCGAGCTGGCGGCGGGCGAGCAGCAGCGCGTGCTGCATGTTCGTGCCCCACTCGAAGTCCCACGACAGCTCGGGCAGCAGCTCGGGCTTCACCTCACGCGCGACCCGTCCGAAGCTCACGAGCCCGAAGTAGTCGCGCGGGAACTGGCTCGTGATGAGCGAGTGCAACGCCATCGCGACCTTCTTCGCGGGCAGGAAGTTGTCGCGCATCGGCATCGACATCGACACGTCGAGCATCAGCACCGTCGCGGAGCGCGTGAGCAGCTCGGTCTTCTCGACCTCGAAGTCCTCGGGTGACAGGCGGACCGGCGTGCCGGAGCCCTGCCGGTACACGGCGTTGCGGATCGTCTGCTCGACGTTCAGGTGGAACGGGTCGCCGAACTCGTACGGCTTGTGCTCGTAGCTGCGCTCGACGCCGACCCCGGCGCGCTCGACCTCGTGACGCCCGGCGCGGTCCTTCGTGAGGCGACGGAACAGGTCCGCGAGCGCGCGCTGACCGATCGCGCGTATGCCGCGCGGCGTGAGCTCGTAGCGCCCCTCGCGCTGCTCGATCAGGCCCGCCTCCTCGAGCATGCGCGCGAGCTCCTTCAGCCGGGCGAGCGACCGCGCGGCGTCGTCACCGAGCAGGTCGGAGGCCTGGTCGATGTCGACCTCCGCGAGCTGGCCCGGCTGCGTCGCCGACCGCAGCATGTTCTCGAGCTGGTCCATGTCGCCGAGCCGGTCGAGCAGGCCGGCCATCTGCGAGAACTGCAGCGGGTTGTCGCCCCGCATGCGCATCTGCTGGTTCCACGGCAGGTCGGGGAACGCCTGTTGCAGGTTGCGGGCGAGCTCGTCCACCTGCCAGCGCAGGTCGAGATCGTCGAGGAGCGACTGCGCGAGCTGCTGCAGCTGCGCGCGCTGCTCGGGCGTCATCGAGTTGAGCAGCTGTTGCATCTGCGCCATCGAGCGCGCCATCTGCTCCAGCAGCTCGTCGAGGCTCTGCGGGTTCTCGGGGAAGAAGTCGCCGTAGCGGTCCATGAAGCCCTGGAAGTCGGGCTCCTCGCCGCGTTCGCGCTGCTCGAGCATCTGGTTCAGCTCGGCGAGCATGTCCTTCATCCGCTGCATGCGCTCGGGCGACATGTCGCGCATGCCCTCCGAGAGCTGGTTGAAGTAGCTCTGTACGAGCTGCTCGCGCAGCTCGTCCATCAGCTGCTCGAACTCGCGCCGCGCGTCGTCGTCCATGAAGTCGTACTGCTGGAGCGACTGCACCCGGCCGGCGAGGTCGGGCGGCATCATCTCGAGGTCCATCTGCCGCTGCGCGGCGAGGTCCTCGACGAGCTCCTTGCGACGCTGGTCGCCCGACTCGCGCGCGTCCGAGAGCCTGCGCTCGATGCCCTCACGCTCCTGGTCGACGATCCCGTCGAGCTTGTCCTGGATGTCGTCGAACACGCCGCCCAGGTTGCGGGAGTCGAGCTCCTCGCGACGGCGCTGGCGCAGCCGGTCGAGCATCTCGCGCAGCCCCATGAGCTGCTCGCCGTTGCGGTCGCGGAAGCCCTGCTGCAGCAGACGCCGGAGCGCGGCGTTGAGATCGCCGTGGTAGAGCAGGTCGTCCGACATCTCGGACAGCAGCGCGTCGGCGTCGACGTCGAACCCGACCTGCGTGCCGTCCCACCGCGAGTACCGGAAGCCGCGACCACGACGAGGCATGCCCCCACCGTAGCGGTCGCCCGGCACACGACGACCGGCGCGACTGGGTGCACCCGAACGTCGTCGGGCATCATCGACGCGTGGCCGTCCGCTCCCGTCTCGTCGCCGCCGTGACGACGGCCGTCGCGGCCGTCGCGCTCGGCGCGTGCAGCGGTGGCATGCCGCGCTCGCAGCCCACCCCGATGAAGGCGTTCTGCGACGCAGCGATGAAGTACGACACCGCGATCCAGAAGCCGACGAAGAAGAGTCAGGTCGAGCAGGCGCGGGCGCAGCTGCCGCTGGTCGAGCGGATGGCCGACACCGCGCCCGCGGACGTGAAGCAGGCGGCCGAGACCGTCGTGGAGATGTACCGCCGCCGCGCCGCGGGCGACCGGTCGGTCCTCGACTCGCCGGTCGCGAAGAAGGCCGTCGACGACCTGAACCGGCGGGCCGGGAACGGCTGTGGGATCTACCAGGACCAGAACGGCGGGATCTAGCCCCTCGCCCGGTACAGCGCCTTGCCGCCCACGGCGTCCTTGTTGAGCCGCTTGGACAGGTGCATGCCCTCGAGCACGAGCTCGATCGCCGACGCCACCGCGGCGGGTGACTCGCCCACCCCGAGGTCGCTCATCACGTCACGCAGGGCCGGGACCTGCTGCAGCAGCGCGGTGTAGTCGCCCGCGGACACGTCCTCGCCGGTGTGCACGACGAGGCCCTCGTCGAAGCCCTTCACGACACCGCCGAGCCGCTCCGGACGCACGCGGGCGCGGAACACCTCGAGCACCGACGTCTTCACGATCCGGTCGAGCACGTGCTCCTCGCGCCCGTCGTCGAGCGTCTCGATCTCGATCTTGCCCGCGGTCGACGACACCAGCGCGTCGAGGTCGCTGATGCGCGGCACGACGTCGCGCTCACCGTTGCGCAGCGCGCGGCGCGTCGCGTTCGCGACGAGCGTCTCGTAGTTCGCGATCGACAAGCGGACGGACACACCCGACCGTTGGTTCACGTGCGGCGAGCGCCGCGCCTGCTGGCTCATCTCGGCGACGATCTCCGTCATGAACCGCGGGACGTCGATGTGCAGTCCGTCGCCCGAGACCGGACGCGCCTCCTGGTCGACGACGTCCATCTCGGTCTCGACGTCGAGCGGGTAGTGCGTGCGGATCTGCGCGCCGAACCGGTCCTTCAGCGGTGTGATGATGCGGCCGCGGTTCGTGTAGTCCTCGGGGTTCGCGGACGCGACGAGCATCACGTCGAGCGGGAGGCGGATCTTGTAGCCGCGGATCTGCACGTCGCGCTCCTCGAGCACGTTCAGCAGACCGACCTGGATGCGCTCCGCGAGGTCGGGCAGCTCGTTGATCGCGAAGATGCCGCGGTTCGTGCGCGGGACGAGGCCGTAGTGGATCGTGAGCTCGTCCGCGAGGTAGCGACCCTCGGCGACCTTGATCGGGTCGACCTCGCCGATGAGGTCCGCGATCGACGTGTCGGGCGTCGCGAGCTTCTCGCCGAAGCGACGGTCGCGGTGGACCCACTCGATCGGCGTCTCGTCGCCGCGCTCCATCACGAGGTGGCGCGCGTGCTGCGACACCGGATGGTACGGGTCGTCGTTGATCTCGCTGCCCGCGACGATCGGGCTCCACTCGTCGAGGAGCTCGGTCAACGAGCGGATGATGCGCGTCTTTGCCTGCCCGCGCTCACCGAGGAAGATGATGTCGTGACCCGCGAGCAGCGCGTTCTCGAGCTGCGGCATCACGGTCTCCTCGTAGCCGAGCACACCCGGTACGACGGATTGGCCCGAGGCGATGCGCGCGATCGCGTTCGCCCGCACCTCTTCCTTGACGGGGCGAGACTGCCAGCCGGACTCACGCAGCTCGCCGAGGGTGCCCGCGCGCGTCATGCGATCCCTCCGTGGCATCGAGAACACGGCGAGCGTACCAGCGCGTCTCGCGAACCCGTCCCGCGTCGTCCGAGCGCGGGTCCCGACCCCGCTTAACCTCGCAGGGTGGACCCGGGCGCGCCTCTCGACCTCTCGGGCGCGTGGCGCGCGGTGGAGTCGTCGGGTGACCTGCACCACCGTTTCGCCGAGCCCGACTTCGACGACCGCAGCTGGCTCGTGCTCGACGTGCCCGGTCACTGGCGCGCGCACGAAGGTCTCGCGGGCAGCGACGGCCCGGTCCTGTACCGACGTGCGTTCACGTCCGACCTGGCGGCACGCGACCGTCGCGCGTTCCTCGTGTTCGACGGCATCTTCTACGACGGCGACGTCTGGCTCGACGCTGCGTATCTCGGCGCCACCCAGGGCTGGTTCTTCCCGCACACCTTCGAGGTCACGCCGCAGCTCCGTGAACGCGGCGACCACGTCCTCGCGGTCGAGGTCGGTTGCCCGACGGGAGGCCAGCGAGGGACTCGCCGCGCGCTGACGGGCGTCTACGCCGAGCTCGACACGAACCCGGGCGGCATCTGGCGACCGGTGCGCGTCGTCGAGACCGGGCCGGTGCGGCTCGCTCGCGTGCGCGCGCTGTGCGTCGAGGCAAGCGAGGAGCGCGGCCGGATCGTCGTCGCCGCGACGCTCGATGCCGGCGACGACGAGCGGCGTCGAGAACCCCTCGCGGCGCGGCTCGTGCTCGAGCTGCGCGGGCCGGACGGGACGATCCTCGCGGACACGGCGCGCGAGATGCCCCTCGCGACGGGCGAGAACCACGTGAGCGTGACGATCGACGTCGACCGGCCGCCGCGGTGGTGGCCGCGTGCGCTGGGCGACCAGCCACTGTGCCGGCTCGACGTCGCGGTCGACGTCGCGGGTCAGTGCTCCGACGCGCGCACGCTCAGGACGGCGTTCCGCGAGGTCCGCATGCGACGCTGGAGCCTCGCGGTCAACGGCGAGCCGATGTTCGTGCGCGGCTCCACGCTCGCACCCGCGCGGATCCTCCTCGCGACGGCCACGGACGACGAGCTGCGCCGCCATGTCGACCTCGCGCTCGACGCGAACCTCGATCTGGTCCGCGTCCACGGGCACGTGTCGCGGCCGGAGCTGTACGACGCCGCCGACGAGCGCGGCCTGCTCGTGTGGCAGGACCTCCCGCTGCGTCACCGCTACGCGCGCACGTCGCGCGGCGAGGCGGTGCGCCAGGCGCGCGAGATGGTCGAGCTGCTCGGCCACCGGCCGAGCGTCGTCACCTGGTGCGCACACGACGAGCCGTACGGCGACGCCGGCGACCGACGCGCGTCGCAGACCGCGTCCATGTTGCTGCCGTCGTGGAACAAGGACGTGCTCGATCGGTCGGTGACGCGCGCGATCCGGCGTGCCGATCCCACCCGGCCGGTGGACGCGCACTCCGGTGTCCCTCCCGGACCGTTCTCGGTCGGCACCGACACGCACCTCGTCGGGGGTTGGCACGACGGGCTGCTCGAGGGGCTCGCCGCGACGCTGCGCACGCTGCCCCGGCTCGCGCGCTTCGTCGGCGCGTTCGGAGCACCCGCACCGCCAACGGCGACGGTGCTGGCGGCACCGAGGCGCTGGCCCGACGACGAGTGGGTCCGCGACGCGTCGAGCGGCCCGTACGGCGGTGACGTCGAGTCGTTCGTCCCGCCCGGCACGCAGTCGTCGTTCGCGGCGTGGACGAAGACGGCACGCGACCGCCAGGCCGCGTTCGTGCAGCTCGCGGTCGAGGACATCCGCCGCCTCCGCGACCGCCCGGCCGTCGGCTTCTGCCACTTCCTCCTCGCGGGGGGCGGTGACGGCGTGACGTGCGCGGTCGTCGACGACGGGACCCCGCGCCCCGCGTACGGCGCGCTCCGTGACGCGTGCCGGCCGGTGCTGCCGATGCTCGACCCGCGAACCGGCGACGTGCACGTCGTGAACGAGACCACGCAGGTCCTGGAGGGTGCGATCCTCCGTGTCGTCGGTCGCGACGGCATCGCACGCTCGTGGTCGGGCGACGTCGCGCCCCGCGCCACGACGTTCGTCGGTCGTGCCGCCGGCGCGATCGACTCCGGACCGGGCGCGACGTCGGACGTCGTCGTCGTGCTCGAGCACGAGGCGATCGGGACGGTCGCGAACCGCTACCGCGCCTCCCTCCTCGCGCACCTCGCGCACCGTCCCCGGCGCCGTCCGCTCAGCATGCTCAAACGCGCGAGCGCGGGCTAGCTTTCGCCCGGGCCTGCCCTCTGAGCAGGTCGCACGGCGCGAGAGCACCGCGCGCGGGCGTCGGAGACGTGCGGGAAACGGGAGAGCGATGGCCCAGACGACGGACGAGCGGTCGACACAGGTTCAGCGGCCCGGCGCCGACGCCGCATCGGAGCTCACCATCAAGACCGGCCCGCCCACACCGCAGCGCCCGCGCCGCTGGAGCGGTTGGTGGCCGGTCGCGTTCTACCGGTCCTCGATCGGCAAGAAGTGCGTGATGGCCGTGAGCGGGATCATCCTGCTCGGCTTCGTCCTGCTCCACATGATCGGGAACCTGAAGGTCTACCTGGGGCCGAAGGACTTCAACCACTACGCCGAGTGGCTGCGGACGATCCTGGTGCCGTTCCTCCCGCGCACGGTGTTCCTGTGGATCCTGCGCACGATCCTGATCGCGGCGTTCTTCGGGCACATCGTCTCCGCCTACCAGCTGACGCGGATGAACCAGCGCGCGCGGGAGACGAAGTACCAGTCGCCGCGCGACTACGTCGCGGCGAACTTCGCGTCACGCACGATGCGGTGGACCGGCGTGATCATCGGGCTCTTCGTCATCTTCCACCTGCTCGACCTGTCGTGGGGGACGGCGAACCCGCACTTCGTGCGCGGCGACGTGTACGACAACCTGCTGCACAGCTTCAAGCGCTGGCCGGTCGCGATCACGTACATCGTCGCCAACGTCGCGCTGGCGATCCACATCTATCACGGCGCGTGGAGCCTCTTTCAGACGCTCGGCTGGAACAACCCGCGCTTCAACGCGTGGCGGCGTTACTTCGCGACCGCGTTCGCGGTGGTGATCGGCGTCGGCAACGTCAGCTTCCCGGTGATGGTCCTCGCCGGCGTGATCCACTGATGCGGCGCCGGAGCGACGGAGGAGCGCAGGCGCTCGCCAGCGAACGAACGACGCGGGCGGCGAACGGCGAAGGCCCGAGCCGTCGCGCGAGGGAGTGAGCGAGAAGACATGAGTGACATCACGCTCGACGCGAAGGTCCCGGCGGGGCCGCTGGAGGACAAGTGGGACCTCCACCGGTTCGAGATGCGGCTCGTCGCACCGAACAACAAGCGCAAGTTCGAGATCATCGTCGTCGGGACGGGGCTCGCCGGTGCATCGGCGGCGGCGACCCTCGGGGAGCTCGGGTACAACGTCAAGGCGTTCTTCTTCCACGACTCGCCGCGTCGCGCGCACAGCATCGCGGCGCAGGGCGGCATCAACGCGGCGAAGAACTACAAGAACGACGGCGACAGCGTGTACCGCCTCTTCTACGACACGATCAAGGGCGGCGACTACCGCTCGCGTGAGGCGAACACGTATCGGCTCGCGCAGGTCAGCGTCGAGATCATCGACCAGTGCACGGCGCAGGGCGTCCCGTTCGCGCGCGAGTACGGCGGTCATCTCGACAACCGGTCGTTCGGCGGTGCGCAGGTGTCGCGCACGTTCTACGCGCGCGGCCAGACGGGGCAACAGCTCCTGCTCGGCGCGTACCAGGCGCTCGAGCGTCAGGTGCACCTCGGAGCGGTGAAGCAGTACAACCGCACCGAGATGCTCGACCTCGTCGTGAAGGACGGCCGAGCGGTCGGCATCGTCGTGCGCGACCTCCTGACCGGCGAGATCACGTCGCACTCCGCACACGCCGTCGTCCTCGCGACGGGCGGGTACGGCAACGTCTTCTACCTCTCGACGAACGCGAAGGCGAGCAACGCGACCGCCGCGTGGCGCGCACACCGCCGCGGCGCGCTGTTCGCGAACCCCTGCTACACGCAGATCCACCCGACCTGCATCCCGGCGAGCGACGAGTTCCAGTCGAAGCTCGTGCTCATGAGCGAGTCGCTGCGGAACGACGGCCGCGTCTGGGTGCCGCAGGAGTTCGGCGACGAGCGCGCGCCGAACCAGATCCCCGCGTCCGAACGCGACTACTTCCTCGAACGTCGGTACCCGGCCTTCGGGAACCTCGTGCCGCGCGACGTGGCGTCGCGCGCGATCAAGCGCGAGGTGGACGCCGGGCGCGGCGTGGGGCCGCTGAAGAACGGCGTGTACCTCGACTTCGCCGACGCGATCGACCGGCTCGGCGAGCAGACGATCCGCGAGCGCTACGGGAACCTGTTCCAGATGTACGAGCGCATCACCGCGGAGGATCCGTACCAGGTGCCGATGCGCATCTACCCCGCCGTCCACTACACGATGGGCGGGCTCTGGGTGGACTACAACCTGATGAGCAACGTGCCCGGGTTGTACGTCATCGGCGAGGCGAACTTCGCCGACCAGGGTGCGAACCGGCTCGGCGCCAGCGCGCTGATGCAGGGTCTTGCCGACGGCTACTTCATCCTCCCGTACACGATCGGCGACTACCTCGCGGGGCTGCTCAACACGCCCGTGGTCCCGGTCGACGACCCCGTCTTCGCGGAGGCCGAGGCGTCCGTCGCCGAGCGCGTCCGATCGCTGCTCGCCGTCAAGGGTCACCACTCGGTCGACCACTTCCATCGCGAGCTCGGCCGCATCATGTGGGACAACTGCGGGATGGCGCGCAGCGAGGAGACGCTCAAGAAGGCGCTCGCCGAGATCCCCGAGCTGCGCGAGGAGTTCCATCGCGACGTGCGCGTCCTCGGCGACGACCAGTCGCTCAACCAGTCACTGGAGAAGGCGGGCCGCGTCTCCGACTTCCTCGAGCTCGCCGAGCTCGTCTGTCTCGACGCGCTCCAGCGCGAGGAGAGCTGCGGCGGGCACTTCCGCGTCGAGCACCAGACCGAGGAGGGCGAGGCGCTGCGCGACGACGAGCACTTCGCGTTCGTCGGCGCGTGGGAGTTCGAGGGCGTCGGCGAGCGGCCGACGCTGCACAAGGAACCGCTCGAGTTCGAGTTCGTCCACCTCGCGCAGCGCAGCTACAAGTAGCGAGACCGCCGTAGAACGGAGACCGATGCGAGTCCACCTCCGCGTCTGGCGCCAGGCGTCGACGGAGTCACCGGGAAGCTTCGAGGACTACGACCTCGACGACGTCAGCCCGGACATGTCGTTCCTCGAGATGTTCGACACGCTGAACGAGCGTCTCGTCGCCGAGGGCCGCGAGCCGGTCGCGTTCGACCACGACTGCCGCGAAGGCATCTGCGGGTCGTGCGGCATGATGATCAACGGCCAGGCGCACGGTCCCGAGCGCGGCACCGCGACGTGCCAGCTGCACATGCGGAAGTTCGACGACGGCGCGCACATCACGGTCGAACCGTGGCGGTCGACGGCGTTCCCGGTGATCAAGGACCTGTCGGTCGACCGCGGCGCGTTCGACCGCATCATCCAGGCCGGCGGCTACATCACCGCGCCGACGGGCTCGGCACCCGAGGCGAACCTCACGCTCGTGCCGAAGCCGGTGGCGGACGCGGCGATGGACGCGGCCGCGTGCATCGGGTGCGGGGCGTGCGTCGCCGCGTGCCCGAACGGCGCCGCGCACCTCTTCACGTCGGCGAAGATCGCGCACCTGAACCTGTTGCCCCAGGGTCAGCCGGAGCGGTTCGAGCGCGTCACCGCGATGGTCGACGAGATGGAGCGCTGGTTCGGGTCGTGCACGATGCACGGCGAGTGCGAGGTCGCGTGCCCGAAGGAGATCTCCATCGACTTCATCGCCATGATGAACCGCGAGTACATCAAGGCGAGGTTCAAGAACCGCAAGCTCGCGGCCCAGGTGACGTGAGGCGCGCGACGCGCTCGGCGCCGGTCAGAGCTCGCGCATCTCGATGACGTCGAGGTTCCGGAACGTCGCCGAGCCGTCCGCGAGGCTCTGCATCTTGCCGGAGATCTCCTGTGTCTCCGGTAGCTGCGAGTTCTTCATCGCCTCCTCGTAGGACGGGAACTCGACCATCTGCACGTAGGTGCCGGGACGGTCGCGGTCCTCGCACAGCGTCATGCGCGTCGCGGTCCGCTTCCCCCGGGTCGCCTGTTCGAACTCGTCGCCGATCCTGCGGATCTCGTCGATGTTCGACGTCTTGAACTCGATGATCTGTACGAACCCCATGCCGGTGCTCCCTGTCGGTCGGCGGGTTTGATGGTGCGATCGTCCGCCCGCCCGCGCCGCAGGTCAACGAGAATCTCGGACCGCAACGTTGCGAGCGGCGTCATGATCAAGAGGTGACGAGCGCGGATCGACACGGGCTCGGTCGGCTGTTCGACGAGGTACCGGAGCTGTACGACCGCGTGCGGCCGGCGTATCCCGACGAGCTCTTCGCGGACCTCGTGACGATCACCGGCACGAGCGCCCGGTCGTCCGTGCTCGAGGTGGGCTGTGGCACCGGTCTGGCGACGCGTTCGCTCGCCGCCATCGGCTGCGCGGTGACGGCCGTGGAGCCCGGTCCCGGGATGGCGGCCGTCGCCCGTGAGCGGCTCGCATCCTTCCCGAACGTCGCGGTCGAGGTGTCGTCCTTCGAGGAGTGGGACGACCGCGGCCGGCGATTCGACGTCGTGCTCGCCGCGTCAGCGTGGCACTGGGTCGATCCGTCGATCGGCTGGCAACCCGCGCGCGACGTGCTGCGTCCCGGCGGGTGGATGGCGCTGCTCGGCAAGTTGGTCGTCCGCAGGCCGGGCGAGCCCGAGGTCTACGCGGAGACGGCGGATCTGCACGAGCGCTTCTGCCCCGGCAACCCGGACTGGGGCGATCCGCCACTCGAAGACGAGGTGCGGGCGACGGACGAGGGCTGGGGGCCGCCCAACGACGAGCCCGGCGGCCTGTTCGGGCCCACCGTCGTGCGCTGGTACCCGAGCGTGCAGTGGTTCGACGGTGCGGGGTTCGCCGATCTGCTCCGCTCGACGTCGATCTACCGGAGGCTCGACCCGGACGTCCGGGAGCCGCTGCTCGACGCCATCGCGGAGCGCATCCGAACGCGCATGGGCGACCGGGCGGCGCGCCACTACCTGAGCGTGCTGCGGGTCGGCCGGCGCGCGACCGTCCCCGACGAGCCACCGCTCCACCGATGAGTGACACACCCCTCTCGTATGATCGAACTGATGTTCGGTACATCGGAGCGGGTGCTGGAGCTGCTGGCGGAGCGGGAGCGGCTGGACGCCGCGCTGCTCGCCGCGGTCGGCGCGCTCGACGCGTCGGGCGAGTGGGCGGCGGACGGCACCGCGTCGACGCACGCGTGGTTGGTGCACCACGGGCGGCTGACGGGCCCCGAGGCGTCCCGACTGTTGCGGAGCGGCAGGTTGGTGCACGGTCACGAACGGACCGCGAGACGTCTGCAGGACGCCGACGTGACGTGCGCGCAGGTCGACGCCCTGGCCCGGGCCGTGCGTGGGCACGAGGCACTGTTGAACGACCGCGAGGAGACGCTGCTCGACATCGCGACCGCCACGTCGTCCGAGCAGTTCCGCACGGTGATGCGCCGCTGGCGAGCGATCGCGGATGACGTCGAAGGTGGCGACGAGCCCGACCGGTCGTGGCAGCTGCGCCGGTTGCACGTGTCGAAGCTGGACGACGGCAGCGTGCACCTCGACGGGCGCCTCGACCCCGTCGCCGGCGAGGCATTCGTCACCGCGCTCGAGAGGTTCCTCGACCCGAGCGTCGATCCCGACCGCACGGCCGCGCAACGCCGCGCCGACGCGCTCCACGAGATGGCGCGGCGCGCCCTCGGCAGCGCGGTCGCCGTCGAGCTCGGCATGATCATCGACGCGGACACGTTGGCAGGGAACATGCCGAGCGATCCGCGCCGCGCTCGTTGCGACCTCACCCACGTCGGGCCCGTCCAACCCAGCACCATCCGCCGCTTGGCGTGCGACGCGATCGTCCGCCGTGTCATGCGCGACAGCGACGGCGAGATCCTCGACCTCGGACGCAGGACCCGCATCGTCAGCAACGCGCAACGCGTCGCCGTCATGGTCCGCGACGGTGGCTGCACCTGGCCCGGCTGCGACCGGCCGCCCGACTGGTGCGACGTCCATCACGAGGAGCACTGGGCGGACGGCGGCCCCACCGACCTCCCCAACCTGCGCGCGTACTGCCGCTTCCACCACACCAAGATCCATCACGGCTGGACCGTCCACCGACGACCCGACGGCACCACGCGCGCCGAACCGCCGTAGCGCTACGAGTCGAGTCGCGCGGCTACCGCCCGCAGGTCGTCCACGAAGTCCGCGTACTCGATCTCCCGACGCTCGCCCGCGCGCAGGATCGACGACGGGTGGACGGTCGCGACCGCGAGGATCCCGCTGGGCAGCGGGAGGAACTCGCCGCGCTGCTTCGTGACCTTGAACGACGGGCCGAAGACGGCCTGCGCGGCGGTCGCGCCCAGGCAGACGACCACCTTCGGCTCGATCACGCCGAGCTCGCGCTCCCACCACTGGCGACACGCCTTGACCTCTTCGCGGTTCGGCTTCTGGTGGAGGCGCACCTTCCCCGCCGGCTTCCACTTGAAGTGCTTGACGGCGTTGGTGATGTACACGCGGGTGCGGTCGATGCCGGCCCCCTCGAGCGCGCGGTCGAGGAGCTGGCCGGCCGGCCCGACGAACGGGTGGCCCGACAGGTCCTCCTTGTCACCGGGCTGCTCACCCATCATGACGACCTCGGCGTCGGCCGGCCCCTCGCCGAAGACGGTCTGGGTCGCGTTGCGGTAGAGGTCGCAGTCCTGGCACCCCGCGGCGTCCGCCGCGATCTCCCCGAGACTCCGTCCGTCGCCGAGCGGGAGCGAATCCTGCACGGGCGCGCGCGTACCCGCGCCGGCCGTCAGGCAAGCCCGTCGAGCGCGGCAGCCAGATCGGCGACGAGGTCGTCGACGGTCTCGAGACCGACCGACAGCCGCACCAGCGCGGGGTCGACGGCGAGCGGCGACCCCGCGGCCGACGCGTGCGTCATGCGCGCGGGATGCTCGATCAGCGACTCCACGGCACCGAGTGACTCCGCGAGCGTGAACAAGCGCGTGGACGCGACGACTCGCAGCGCGGCTTCCTCTCCTCCCGCGAGCGTGAACGACACCATGCCCCCGTACGCGCGCATCTGCTTCGCCGCGACGTCGTGTCCGGGGTGCGACGGCAGTCCCGGATAGCGGACCGACGCGACCGATCGGTGACCGGCGAGCATCTGCGCGATCGCGCCGGCATTGGCGCAATGGCGGTCCATGCGGACCGCGAGCGTCTTCACCCCGCGCAAGACGAGATAGCAGTCGAACGGAGACGGCACCGCGCCGGCCGCGTTCTGGACGAACCTGAGACGCGCGGCGATCTCGTCGTCGTTCGTCGCCGCGAAGCCGCCGACGACGTCGGAGTGCCCGCCGAGATACTTCGTCGCGGAGTGGACGACGACGTCGGCACCGAGCGCGAGCGGTCGTTGCAGGTACGGGGTCGCGAACGTGTTGTCGACGACGACCCGCGCGCCCCGCTCGTGCGCGAACGTCGCGACGCCCGCGATGTCGACGACGGTCAGCAGCGGGTTCGTCGGCGTCTCGACCCACACCATGCGCGTCTCGTCGCGCCAGGCGGATGCGAGCGCGTCGAGATCGGTCAGGTCGACGGCGGACCACTGCACGCCCGCAGCCTCGTGCACGCCGGCGACGAGCCGGTACGTCCCCCCGTACGCGTCGTCGGGGATGACGACGTGGTCGCCGGGCCGCAGCAGCCGGAGGATCGCGTCCTCGGCTGCGAGCCCGCTCGCGTACGCGGCGCCGTGCCGAGCGCCCTCGAGGTCCGCCAGGCAGGCCTCGAGCGCGGCGCGGATGGGGTTGGCAGTGCGCGCGTACTCGTAGCCCTGGTGCTCGCCGACACCGTGCTGCGCGAACGTCGTCGCCAGGGAGATCGGCGGCACGACGGCGCCCGTCGCCGGGTCGGGTGGTTGCCCGGCGTGGATCGCGCGCGTCTCGAAGCCGTCCGCCACTAGCCGGGACTCCGCGCCGCGAGGAACGACAGCACGTCGGCGCGCGTCAGCACGCCGATCGGGTGGCCACCCTCGAGCACGAGCACCGCGGTGGCGGTGTCCAGGCACCGCACGACGCGCGCCACCGGTTCGCCGATGCCGACCATCGGGATCGCGGGTCCCATCACGTCGTCGATCGGCCGGTCGAGCACCGACGGATCGCGGAAGGCGCGGTCCATGAGGTCGAGCTCGTTGACGGTACCGCTCACCTCCTTGGCCGCGAGCGGCAGGTCCTTGGTGACGCTCACGATCACCTGCGAGACGCCGAGGTCGCGCATCAGCGCGATCGCCCGTCGTGCCGGCTCGTCCGGCGTGACGAGCACGAGCTCGGGGATGCCGGTCCCCTTGCTCCGCAGCACGTCGCCGGACGTCGGACCGGGACCGCTCAGGAAGCCGTAGTCGGTCATCCACTGGTCGTCGAAGATCTTCGACAAGTAGCCGCGACCCGAGTCGGGCAGGAGCACCACGACCAGCGCGTCCTCGTCGAGGTCGCGCGCGACCGTGAGCGCGGCGTGCACCGCGGTGCCGCCCGAACCGCCGATGAGGATCCCTTCCTCGTGCGTGACGCGGCGCGCCATGAGGAACGACTCGGCGTCGCTCACCTCCACGACGCGGTCGACGAGGGCGGGATCGAACGTCGTCGGCCAGAAGTCCTCGCCGATGCCCTCGACGAGGTACGGCCGTCCCGTGCCGCCCGAGTACACCGAGCCCGCGGGGTCCGCACCGACGATCTGCACGTCGGGGTTGCGCGACTTGAGGAAGCGACCGACGCCCGTGATCGTGCCGCCCGTCCCGATGCCGGCGACGAAGTGCGTGACGCGCCCGGCGGTCTGCTCCCAGACCTCGGGTCCCGTCGTCAGCTCATGCGCACGCGGGTTCTCCTGGTTCGAGTACTGGTCCGGACGGAACGCACCCGGCGTCTCCCGCACGAGCCGCTCGGCCGTCGAGTAATAGGAGTCCGGATGCTCGGGCGGCACCGCGGTCGGGCACACGACGACCTGCGCGCCGTACGCCTCGAGCAGCTTCACCTTCTCCGCGCTCATCTTGTCCGACATGACGAAGATGCAGCGGTAGCCGCGCTGCGCGGCGACGATCGCGAGGCCGACGCCGGTGTTGCCCGAGGTCGGCTCGACGATCGTGCCGCCCGGCTGCAGCAGGCCGGCGCGCTCGGCGGCGTCGATCATCGCGATCGCGGGCCGGTCCTTCACGCTGCCGCCCGGGTTGAGCATCTCGAGCTTCGCGACGACGTCGCACGGCATGTCGCGCGCCACGTTGCGGAGCCGCACGAGCGGCGTGTTGCCGACGAGGTCCAGGAGCGAGTCCGCGATGCGCGGCGCGTCCGGCGTCACCCGCCGACCCTACGCGCCCGCCGCGGTGTCGACGTAGTGTCTCGCCCGTGCAGGAGCATCAGTACGCAGTCGATCTCAACGCGCCGCCGCGCGAGGTGTGGGACATGTTCTGGTACCGCGGCGCGGACCGGCCCCAGGCGAAGATCGGCTCGATCGAGATCCTCCATCCCGGCGACGAGATCGGCGAGGGGCTCGTCCGCCACTGCACGTTCCCGGTCCCGAAGTTCCTGCTGTCGGGCGGCATGGGCCAGTCGTGGGAGTGGCTCACGCAGGTGAAGCCGTACGAGTCGTGGAAGTACGACGCGATCGGCAAGCCGCTGTGGTCGCGCGCCGAGGGCTTCACCCGTCTCGAGGACCTCGGCGACGGCCGGACGCGCGTCCACTTCCTCGAGCGCTACTGGGCGTTCAACCCGATCATGCGGGTCGTCGGGCTCGAGCGCTACGTGCACGAACGGCTCTCGAAGGACAACGACACGCTGCTCGCCGCGCTCGAGGGCGGTCTGCGCTGGCATCGGAAGCGGCGCGAGCGCGAGGCGCAGGAGACCAGCGGGACGGCCTGACCCACGTATGCACGCGAGCCGTCCGGCGCGTCGCTAGCCTTCGCGGTCCATGAGCGAGCGAGCCTCCAGCCGAGCGGAAGCGGGGCCCGAGCGGCCCGGCCCTCTGGGCCGGGAGCGGACAACATGAGCGAGCCGCCGCCCCCGCCGGGTCCGCCGCCCGTCCCTCCGCCTCCTCCTCCCCCGCCCGAGCCGCCCGGTCCGCCGGGCCCTCCGCCGCCCCCGGAGCCTCCGGGCCCGCCCGTCCCGAGCGGCGGGTACGCCACGACGACCGCCGCGCCCGCGAAGGAACGCATCCGGCTCGCGTACCAGGGGCGCGCGGAGACCGACTACATCTTCAACTTCTGGACCGCGTTCGGCTGGACGCTGCTGACGTGCGGGATCTACGGGTTCTACGTCCTCTACCAGCTGGTGCGGCGCTCACGCGACCACAACCGGCGCCGGCTCGAGCTCCTCGACGCGGCGACGACGTACGCATGGGAGCAGGCGCAGTCGCGCGGTCTCGCCGACGAGCTCCGACCCAACTTCGACCGGATCGGCATGCACCTCGGCGTGCTGCGCCAGATGACGAACGACTTCCGCGACCCGGTGATCTGGACGGTGCTGTCGATCATCGCGAGCGGGATCGTCCACATCGTCATCTACATCCTCCTCGACCAGGATCTCGTGAAGCACGACGCGAACGAGGGCGCGGTCGAGGCCGAGCTCGCCGCGATCTACGAGCGGCTCGGCGCCTCGGTCCCGACGCCCGACCCGTCGCGGGTGAAGGGCCAGCACAACTACGTCGCCCGCATCATCGTCACGATCGTGACGTGCGGCATCTACGGCCTGTGGTGGCTCTACGACGTGATGGTCGAGTGGAACCGTCACTTCGAGACGAACTGGGCGTGGGAGGACGGGCTGGCGAACGCCGTCCAGAGCATGCCGTGAGCGACTCCCGGCCCTGCGCCTGACGCGCGCGTCAGTGACGCGCGTACGCTGACGCCTCCGGCCGACGAGCGACGAGCGGAGGCGCGCGCATGGCGGGTGCGCTGGACGGTGTGCGGATCCTCGACCTGTCGTGGGGCATCGCGGGCCCGCTCGGGGTGCTGCTGCTCGCCGAGCAGGGCGCCGACGTCGTGAAGGTCGAGCCCCCGGGCGGCGACCCTTTCCGCTGCTACTCCGGTTCGCACGTGTGGAACCGCAGCCGCCGCTCCGTCACCGTCGACCTGAAGTCCGGCGCCGGCCGCGACGCGTTCTTCCGACTGGCGGAGACCGCCGACGTGCTCGTCGAGAGCTTCCGGCCCGGTGTCATGGAGCGGCTCGGCGCGGGCTACGAGACGATGCACGACCGGTTCCCGCGTCTCGTGTACACGTCGGTGCCCGGCTACCCGCCCGGCCACCGCTTCGCGAACCGCCCGGGCTACGACGCGCTGGTGCAGGCGAGCTCGGGCCAGCAGTGGGACCAGCCCGGCTGGCGGCTCGGACCGATCTTCCTCCACATGCCGATGCCGAGCATGGGCACGATCTTCCTCGTCCCGACCGGCATCCTCGCGGCGCTGATCGCGCGCGAGACGACGGGACGCGGCCAGCACGTGACGACGTCGTTGCTGCAGGGCGCGTTCCTGTACACGACGCAGATCTGGCAGCAGGTCGAGCACGCCAGCGCGCAGTACCACGACCTGATGGGCAAGTCGTACCCGCCCGGCATCCACCAGCAGATGATCTTCGAGTGCGCGAACCGCCAGTTCGTGCACGCGTCGGTGATGAGCGGTTTGGCGCCGAAGAAGAGTCAGGACGAGATCCTCGGGCTCGAGGACGCGCCTGACGCGTTCACGTTCATGTCGATGCCGCCCGAGGAGCGCGAGGTGATCAACCGGCGCCGGCGCGAGGCGTTCAAGCACCACGACCGCGCGCAGCTCGTGGCGGAGTTCCAGGCCAACAACCACGCGATCGAGCCGATCATCACGATGGAGGAGGCGCTCGGCGACCCGCACCCGCAGCTCGCCGCGAACGGGATGGTCGTCGAGGTCGACGACCCCGACCTCGGCCGCACCACGCAGATCGGCGTCCCGATCCATCTCTTCGGCACACCGGGTGAGATCCGCGGGCCGCAGCCGCGCGCGGGCGAGCACAACGACGAGATCTGGGGCGACCTCGGCTACTCGCGCGACGACATCGCGACGATCACGGGGAGCAAGTAGGTGTACGCGCTCGAAGGCGTCCTGCTCGTCGACTTCGGTCAATACCTGGCGGGCCCGTTCGGCCCGATGATCATCGGCGACCTCGGCGCGGACGTCATCAAGGTCGAACCCGTGAACGGTGACGGGATGCGCATCGGCAAGCCGTTCGTCGGCTGCCAGCGCGGCAAGCGCGACATCGCGCTCGACCTCAAGAAGCCCGAGGGGCTCGAGGTCGCGCGCGAGCTCATCGCGCGCGCCGACATCGTCCATCACAACATGACCGCGGGCGTCGCGAAGCGGCTCGGGATCGCGTACGACGACTGCAAGGCGATCAACCCCGACATCGTCTACTGCAACACCTGGGCGTACGGGTTCGAGGGCCCGCTCGCGCGCTTCGGCGGTCTCGACCCGCTGTACCAGGCGGTCGCCGGGCTCGAGTACGAGGCGGGCGCGGTGCAGCACGGCAACGAGCCGCTCTACTACCGCTTCGGCATGACCGACACCGCGAACGCGATGCTCTCGGTCGTCGGCTGCCTCGCCGCGCTGTACCGGCAGCGGCGGACGGGCGAGGGCCAGGAGCTGTGGACGTCGCTGCTCGACGGCGGCGCGGTGTTCGCGTCGGACGCGCTGCTCGTCGACGGCGAGCCGGTCGCGCGGCCACGGCTCGACAAGGAGCAGCGCGGGATCGATCCGCTCTACCGGTTGTACGAGACGCAGGACGGGTGGATCCAGATCGCCGCGTTCCGCGACGACGACTTCGCCGCGCTGTGCCGCGCGCTCGGGTTGGACGGGCTGCTCGACGACGAGCGGTTCGCGACGATGCGGTCGCGTCACGAGCACGGCGACGCGCTGGCCGCCGCGATCGAGCCGCGGTTCCGCACCCGCACGTCGGTCTCGTGGTCGCACGCGCTCGACGACGCCGGCGTGCCGAACGAGATCCCCTTCGACCCGAAGGGCGGCGAGCTCGCGCTCTACGACGCCGACAACGTCGCCTGCGGGCTGACCGCGGAGTACGAGCACCCGGTGCTCGGGCGGCTGCGCCAGTTCGGCCAGCTCATCGACCTCTCCGAGACGCCGGGCCGGATCGCCGGCCCGCCACCGCTCGTCGGGCAGCACACGCGCGAGATCATGCGGTGGTTGGGGTACGACGACACACGGATCGACGAGCTACGCCGCGAGGGCGTGGTGTACGAGCCGGACGAGCACTACCGCGAGCGGTTCATGCTGTGAGGAGTGGTCGCGATGAGTGACAGCAAGCAGGCGTGGGACCGGGTCGGTGACACGTTCACCGACCTGGGTCGCACGCTGAAGTCCCACTACGACCGGCGGGCCGCCTCGGGCGAGGCGAAGGCCGACCGCGAGGCGGTCGAGCGCGCGATGGCGGGCATGCGTGACGCCGTGAACCGCGCGTTGGAGTCCGTCAACGGCGCCGTCAGCGACCCCGACGTCCGCGACGGCGCGAACCGGGCGGTCACGTCGCTCGCCGACGCGCTGTCGACGACGTTCGGCGAGGTCACCACGCAGGTGCGCGACGCGATCAGCAAGCGCCGCGGATCGACGTGAACGCGACCGACAACGTGCTCGCCGCGTTCTCCGTGACGCCGCTCGGCGTGGGCGACTCGGTCGGCGCGCTCGTCGCGGACGCCGTACGCGTGGTGCGCGACAGCGGTCTGCCGCACGAGACGAACGCGATGTTCACCAACGTCGAGGGCGACTGGGACGCCGTGATGGACGTCATCAGGCGCTCGATCGACGCGGTCGGCATGCACGCACCGCGCGTGAGCGTCGTCGTGAAGCTCGACTGCCGCCCCGGTCACGCGGACGCGCTGCACGCCAAGACGGCCTCGGTCGAGCGGCATCTCGGCGGGGAGTGAGGCGTCCGACCGCCGCGGCGGCGGCTGCGCTCGTCCTCGCGATGTCCGCGTGCAGCGGTGACGGGCACGCGGCGCGCCGCGTCGCGACGCGCCACCCGGCGTCGACGACGACGACCACGACGTCCGCTCCGCCGCCGTCGACGACCGCACCGCCCACCACGACGACGACGAAGGCCGTCCCGACGACGAAGAGCGCGACGACGCGCGCGCCGTCGTCGGCGTCGAATGACGGCTTCACCGCGTCGGTCGCGGCGATCGACCCGGCGACGGCCGCGTCCATGCAGTCGTCGTGGCGGCCCGGGTGTCCGGTGCCGTTGAGCGGTCTGCGCATCGTGGCGCTGTCGTACCGAGGGTTCGACGGCGGCGTGCACACCGGACGACTCGTCGTGAATGCGACGGTCACGGGCGCGATCGTCACCGTGTTCCACCGGCTGTTCGACCTCGGCTTCCCGATCGAACGGATGGTGCCGGTCGACGCCTACGGCGGCAACGACGACGCGGTCGACGCGGCCGACGACACCTCCGCGTTCAACTGCCGCCCGCCGGACGGCGGGTCGGGATGGTCGGAGCACGCCTACGGCCTCGCCGTGGACGTGAACCCGCTGCGCAACCCGTACGTGCACGCCGACGGCTCCGTGAAGCTCGCGGTCAGCCGGCCGTGGACCGACAGGAGCCTGACGCTCCCGGGGATGATCCACGCGGGCGACGCGGTGGTCCGTGCGTTCGCGTCGATCGGCTGGGGGTGGGGCGGCAGCTGGAGCGGCGCGCGCGACTACCAGCACTTCTCGGCCAACGGCCACTGACGTCGGGGCGCGTATCCTGCCCGGCGTGTCGGATTGGGCCTTCGCGAAGGTCTGGGACGCGATCGCGCGCGAGACGCCGGAGCGCGTCGCGGTCGTCTGCGGCGACCACCGGGTCACGTTCGCGCAGCTCGAGGACCGCGCGGCCCGTCTGGCCGGTCATCTCGAGCGGGCCGGTGCCGAGCCCGGGATGCGGGTCGCCGTCGACATGGTCAACCGGCCCGAGTACCTCGAGGCGTTCTACGCCGCGCTGAAGCTCGGCTGCGTCCCCGCCAACGTCAACTACCGCTACGGGCCCGAGGAGATCCACTACCTGCTCGAGGACTCGGGCGCGCGGTTCCTCGTGTACGAGCCGGAGTTCGGCGCGCCAGTGCGGATGGCGGTGCACCGCGTCCCGGTGCCGTGGCGACCGACCCTCGTCGAGACGGGTGAGGAGTACGAACGGATCGTGACGACCGGCGAGCGCGCGTCCGGCGCGCGCGAGCCGTCCGGCGACGACCTCGTCTTCCTGTACACCGGCGGCACGACCGGGATGCCGAAGGGCGTCATGTGGCGCAACGACGACCTGTACGTCGCGTTGTGGCAGATGGCGCGCCCGGGAACCGAGCCGCCCGATCCCGTCGCCGCCGTGCGCGCGGGCAAGCACGCGGCGACCGCGCTCCCCGCGTGCCCGCTCATGCACGGCACCGGCCTGTTCATCACGTTGTCGACCCTCAGCGGGGGCGGCACCGTCGTGCTCATCGACCGTCCCGGCCTCGACGCGGAAGCGATCTGGGACGCCGTCGAGCGCGAGCACGTGCAGGTCCTGACCATCGTCGGCGACGCGTTCGCGCGCCCGCTGCTCGCCGCGCTCGACGAGCAACCGGGTCGGTGGGATCTCTCGTCGCTGCGCGCGATCACGTCGTCGGGCGTCACGTGGAGTCCCGAGACCAAGCGCGGGCTGCTCGCGCACGTCCCGCGTGTGCGCCTCCTCGACTCGCTCGGCGCGTCCGAAGGCTTGATGACGCGCAACGAGACGTCGGCGGGATCGGAGATCAAGCCCGCGCGCTTCTCGGTGAACGACCGTGTGAAGGTGATCACCCCGGACGGGCGCGAGGTGCAGCCCGGTTCGGACGAGAAGGGGCTCATCGCGGTCGGTGGGCGGATCCCGCTCGGCTACCACAACGACGCCGAGAAGACCGCGGCGACGTTCAAGGAGATCGACGGCGTCCGCTACTCGCTCCCGGGCGACTGGGCGTCGGTCGATGCCGACGGCACGATCCAGCTCCTCGGGCGCGGGTCCGCGTGCATCAACACGGGCGGCGAGAAGGTGTACCCGGAGGAGGTCGAGCTCGTCCTGCGCAGCCATCCCGACGTGTTCGACTGCGTCGTCGTCGGCGTGCCGGACGAGCGGCTCGGCGAGATGGTCGTCGCGCTCGTCGAGCCCGTCCCCGGACGCGACGCCGACGAGGACGCCCTCCGCGCCTACTGCCGGTCGCGGACCGCGGGCTACAAGACGCCGAAGCGCGTCCACGTCGTCGACTCGTTGGAGCGCTCCGCCGCGGGCAAGGCCGACTACCGGCTGTTGCGCGAGATGGCGGCCCGGCTGTCGAACGAAGAGGTGTGATGCCGCGCACACGCTTCGTCATCGACGGCTCGAACCTCGCGACCGAGGGCCGCACGATGCCGAGCTTCGCTCAGTTGCGCGAAGCGGTGGACGCGCTGCGGGCCGAGCACCCGGACAGCACGATCACGGTCGTCGTCGACGCGTCGTTCGAGCACCGCATCGACAAGTCCGAGCAGCCCGCCTTCCACGCGGCCGAGGCCGCGGGAGACGTCGTGTCACCACCGGCGGGCGCGATCGGTCGCGGCGACGGGTTCCTCCTGCAGATCGCGAACCGCACGGGCGGGACGGTCGTGTCCAACGACTCGTTCCAGGAGTTCCACGGCGAGCACGAGTGGTTGTTCGAGACGGGCCGCCTGATCGGCGGCAAGCCCGTCCCCGGGGTGGGGTGGATCTTCTCGCTGCGGTCGCCCGTGCGCGGACCGAAGAGCCACCGCGCGGTGCGTGCCGCGGCGCGGGAGTCGCGCAACGACCGCGCGGTGACGGCCGCGATCGCGGCCGCGACCGCCGACGCGCTCGCGCCCCGCCCGGCGGCGTCGCGCAAGCGTCGCCGCAGCCGCTCGGCCGGCCCGCCGCCCGGCGCGGTGAACGACCCCCACCCCTTCCTCATGTTCGTGATCAACCACCCGCTCGGTGACGAGGTGGAGGGATCGGTCGAGGAGTTCGCGTCGCACGGGGCGTTCGTGCGCACCAACGGAGTCCGCGCGTACGTCCCGCTCACCGCGATGGGCGACCCGCCGCCGACCCGCGCGCGCGACGTGTTGCACCGCGGCGCGACCCGTCCGTTCGTCGTGCAGGCCTTCGACGCGCCCCGCCGCGGCGTCGAGCTCGCGCTCCCGGGCTTCGCGCGCATCGCGGGCGAAGCGTCGCAGGAGACGGTCGAGGCGGAGATCGGCGACGAGCCCCAAGCGGCCGCGCGCGCGGCGACGAAGGGCGCCCGGGGCGCGAAGCGACCGCCGAAGACGACCAAGAAGGCCGCGACGCCCGCGAAGAAGGCCGCCGTCGCGAAGGCCGTCAAGAAGACGGCCGTCGCGAAGACCGCAGGGGCGAGGAAGGCCACCGCGAAGAAGGCCGCGCCGAAGAGGACGACGGCCAAGAAGGCGACCGCGAAGAAGGCCACACCGAACAAGACCGGCCAGAAGAAGACCGGCGAGCAGAAGGCCACGGCGAAGAAGACCGGGGCGAGGAAGAGGTCGGCGCCATGACGAACGGCCAGGACGTCCCCACGGTCGAGGTCGCCGACGTCGACGCCCTGGTCCGCGGCGGCGCCGTCCTCCTCGACGTGCGCGAGCCCGAGGAGTGGTACGCGGGCCACGCGCCGGGGGCGACCTGGATCCCGCTCGGGCGCGTCCCCGCGGAACGAGCGGCCCTGCCGACCGACCGGCCGGTCCTCGCGGTCTGCCGGGTGGGCGGTCGCTCGGCGCAGGCCGTCGCCGCGCTCCGCCGGTGGGGCGTCGACGCGCGCAACGTCGCCGGCGGCATGCAGGCGTGGGCGGCCGCAGGCCTACCCGTCGTGACGGACGACGACCGGCCGGGCCACGTGGTCTGAACCGGGGGTGTCCCGGTCGTCGCGTTCGTGCGCGCCTCTTGTCCTTCGCGGCGAATGTCCGTATCCTGCGCGGGACCGGCCACCGGTCGTCGCTCTCGACGGCCCGCCTGCGCGAGCGCTCGGCACGAGCCCGGAGCGTGAGCGCCGGGCGCGGATGCTGGGTGCGAGTGCAGGCAGAGGGGCAGGGGCTCGGATCTCCGAGCCGATGGGCGACGTCGACGGCGGCGACCGGTGGACAGGCCGCTCCTCTTCCACGGAAGGGCGGGGAGCCACGGATGGCGAGGACGAACGGGTCACACGCGGGCGCACGTGCCAGGGGCAGGCGGGCGCTCGCTCCCGTCGTCCTCGCCGTCCTCGTGGCCGGGGCCGTGCTCGCGCCGGTCGCGACCGGCGCGCTGGGCGGTGACGACCGGGCCACCGCCGACACCCGCGTCGACGTCGACACCGACCCCGCCGGTGCGCACGTCGAGCTGGGCCACGACCTGAGCTGGGTCGAGGTCGGGGGGACGCCGGCCGGTGGTGCCGGCGGGAGCGGCGGCCACTCGTCGGGGTGCCGTCGCCGCTGGGTCCCGGCCGCCGAGCCCGTCGCCTACCTGGAGGCTCCCGCGCCCGTCTTCGCGGCGCCGGTGCCGCTGCCGCCAGCGCCGTCGCCCGACGCGAAGCCCTACAACGTGTACTGCGACGGGGCGTACGTCTGGACGGTGTGGGCGACGCCGAGCCAGTTCAACGGCGGGGACATGACCGCGGCCGCGCGCTCGCTCGCCGAGAGCCTCGTGCAGGACCTGCCCTTCCCGGCCGTCGGCATCGGGATCAGCCCCCAGGACCGCGGTCTCGCCGGGCTCGAGAGCTGGTTCTGGATCACGGGCTACGACGGCGCCACCATCGTCGACTCCGTGAGCGGGTTCGGCACGACGGTGACGGTCGAGGCCCGCCCGACGGGTGTCCAGTGGTCCTTCGGCGACGGGACCGACACGGTCCCGGGCGACTTCGGACGGGCGTATCCCGCGCGCTCGACCGTGACGCACACGTACGAGCGTCGTTCGGGAAGCGACGGGTTCGTCGTCGAGGCGGACCTCGCGCTCGACGCGCGCTACCGCGTGAACGACGGGCCCTGGCAACCGCTGGACGCCGTCGCGCGCGGCGCGACCGCGACGTACCGCGTCGACGAGGCGCGCTCGCAGCTCCAGACGACGCCCTGACCCGAGGTCCGGTCCGGTTACCGGCAGGTAGGGTGCGGTGCATGACGTTCACGCGCGCCGGCGCGCTCGCACGCCTCGCCGACGAGCACTTCGACCTGCTCGTCGTCGGCGGCGGCATCACGGGGGCCGGCGTCGCGCTCGACGCCGCCTCCCGCGGGTTGCGCACCGCGCTCGTGGAGCGACACGACTTCGCGTCGGGGACGTCGTCGAAGTCGTCCAAGCTCGTCCACGGCGGGCTGCGCTATTTGCAGCAGCGAGAGTTCCGCCTCGTGTACGACGCGCTGCGCGAGCGTCAGATCGCGTTGCGGAACGCGCCTCACCTCGTACGTGTGCTGCCGTTCCTGATCCCCGTCCTGACTCGCGACGGGCTGATCGACCGCCGGCTCGCTCGCGCGCTCGGCAGCGCGATGTGGATGTACGACGTGACGGGCGGCGCACGCATCGGGCGGATCCACCGCCGGATCGACAAGAGGCGCGCGCTCGAGCACATGCCGTCGCTCGCGGCCGACCGGCTCGCGAGCGCGTACCTGTACTACGACGCGCAGGCCGACGACGCCCGCCTCACGCTGACGATCGTGCGCAGCGCGGTCATCGAGCACGGCGCGGTGGCCGCGAACTACGCGTCGGTGACCGCGTTCCTGAAGGGCGCGGACGGACGGGCGCGCGGTGCGCGGGTGGCGACCGGTGACGGCAACGAGGTCGAGGTGCGCGCGGACGCGGTCGTGAACGCGGCGGGTGTCTGGGCCGACGACGTCCGCGCGCTCGACGAGGGCGCCCACCCGCACTCGATCCGGCCCGCGAAGGGCGTGCACGTCACCGTGCCGTGGAGCAAGGTGCGCAACGACATCGCCGCGATCGTGCCGGTCCCGAAGGACCGGCGGTCCATCTTCGTCGTGCCGTGGGGCGACCTCACGTACATCGGCACGACCGACACCGACTACGGCGGCCCGCTCGACGATCCCGTCTGCACGCCCGACGACGTGCAGTACCTGCTCGGCGCGATGAACGCGTCACTCGCCGAGCCGCTGACCGAGCGCGACGTCGTCGGGACGTGGGCCGGGCTGCGTCCGCTGCTCGCGAGCGCGGCGAGCGAGCGGACGGCGGACCTGTCCCGCCGCCACGCGGTCGCACGTTCGGCGAGCGGCATGGTCACCGTCACGGGCGGGAAGCTGACGACGTACCGGGCGATGGCGGCCGACGCCGTCGATGCCGTCGTCGGCGAGCTCCGGCACGGCGGCCGCAGCCGCACGAAGCGGCTGCCGCTGCTGGGCGGTCGCGGGTACGAGGCGCCCCCCGCCGGCGCCGAGCCGAGCCGGCACGAGCACCTCGCCGGCCGGTACGGCACGCTCGCCGCCGACGTGCGCGCGCTCGTCGCCCAGGACGCGTCGCTCGGCGAACCGGTCGTCGCCGGTCTGCCGTACCTGCGCGCCGAGGTCGTCTACGCGGCCCGGGCCGAGATGGCGCAGACCGTCGACGACGTCCTGAGCCGCCGCACACGGGCGCGCCTGCTGGCGCGGGACGCGTCCGCCCGAGCAGCCGACGACGTCGGCTCGATCCTGATGCGCGAGCTCGGCTGGACCGAGGCCGAGCGTGCCGCGCAGGTCGAGTCGTACCGGCGCGCGGTCGCGTCGGAGCGCGAGGCGGCCGACCTCCCCGAGACCGCGCTCGACTCCTCGGTGGGTGCCTGAGCGAACGAGCCGGAGGCGAGTGGAAGCGTGGCCCAGCGGCCCGGCGCCGAAGGCGCGAAGAGCGGAAACGTGACGACCGGCGCGCCGACGCCACCGGTCGCGCTCGCACGCGCCGACGGCGAGATCCAGGATCGTCTCGACGGCGCGCGTGTCGAGGTCGGCGACGCGCTTGCCCGTCGCCTTGCCGGCGTGTGCGAGACGGTCCGCGACGGCGACGCGGTCGACGAGGTGGCGCGCGACTGGTGGCCGATCGGGATCGCGTGGGCGCTGCACGGTCAGGTGCCCGCGCGGCCCGGCCTGCTCGCGCGACCGACCGACGCCACGCAGGTCGCGGACGTGCTCGCCGCGTGCGACGACGAGCGCGTCCCGGTCACCGTGACGGCCGGCCGCAGCGGCGTCTGCGGCGGCAGTGTCCCGGTCCACGGCGGTCTCGCGCTCGACCTGACCGGGCTCGCCGGCATCCGCGACGTCGACGACACGTCGCTCGTCCTCGACGTGCTGCCCGGGACGTTCGGGACGTGGCTGGAGGAGACGCTGCAGTCGGATCACGGGCTCACGCTCGGTCACTGGCCACAGTCGATCGACCTCTCCACCGTCGGTGGCTGGCTCGCGTGCCGATCGGCCGGGCAACTGTCGACGCGCTACGGGAAGATCGAGGACATGGTCGTCGGGCTCGACGTCGCGCTCGCGGACGGCCGCGTCGTGCACACCGGCGGCGCTCCCCGCGCGGCGGTGGGTCCCGACCTGAACCAGGTGTTCGTCGGCTCGGAGGGCACGCTCGGTGTGATCGTCGGCGCGCGGCTGCGCGTCCACCCCGCGCCGACGTACTTCCGCGACGCCGCGTTCGGGTTCGCGTCGTTCGCGGAGGGTGTCGACGCGTGCCGTCGCGTCCTGCGGCGCGGCGTGACGCCCGCCGTCCTCCGCCTGTACGACGCGGTGGAGGGCGAGCGCAACTACGCGACCGGGGAGCGACACGTGCTGCTCGTGCACGACGAGGGTGATGACGCGATCGTCGACGCGACCCTCGACGCCGTCGAGGAGGAGTGCACGGGCGGCGAACCTCTCGACGACGCGCTCGTGCGGCGTTGGTTCGAGCACCGGAACGACGTGTCGGCGCTCGAGCACAACTACCGACGCGGCGTGGTCGTCGACACGATGGAGGTCGCCGCGTCGTGGCGCGACTGCCCACGCGTGTACCGCGAGACGGTCGACGCGATCGCCGCCGTCGCGGGCACGGTCGTCGCGTCGGCCCACCTGTCGCACTCCTACGTCGACGGCGCGTGCCTCTACTTCACGTTCGCGGGCGTCCCCCCCGCCGACGAAGCCGACGCGTACTACCGCGCGGTGTGGGACGCGGGCACGGCCGCGGCACTGGCTGCCGGTGCGGCGCTGAGCCACCACCACGGCGTCGGCCTCAACCGCGCACGGTTCGTCCGCCGCGCGCTGGGCGACGCGTACGACGTGCTCGTCGCGCTGAAGCACGCGATCGACCCGCACGGGATCCTGAACCCCGGCAAGCTCGGGCTCCCGGACCCGTTCGGACCGACCGGCTGGTAGCCGGCGCGCCGTGGCGATCCTGGTCGTCGACGTCGGGACGAGCTCGGTGCGCGCGGCGGTCGTCCACGACGACGCGTCGGTCCACGCCGAGCGCGCCGTACCGCTCCTGCCCCACTCGCCCGCGCCCGGGCTCGTCGAGCTCGACGCGGCCGCGATGGCGCGCGCGGTCCTCGACGTCGCGCACGGCGCGCTCGACGCGCACGGCGGCGCGGGCACGGTCGACGCGGTCGGCATCGCGAACCAGCGCTGCTCGACGATCGTGTGGGACCGCGCGACCGGCGAGCCGCTCGCGCCGGGACTCGGCTGGCAGGACCTGCGCACCGTCGGCCGGTGCCTGGAGCTGCAGGCGCAAGGTCTGCGGGTCGCGCCGAACGCGTCGGCGACGAAGCTCGAGCACCTGCTCGACCTCGTCGACGCCGAACGCACGCGCGACGTGTGCTTCGGCACCGTCGACACGTGGATCGCGTGGACGCTCTCGGGCGGCACGCTCCACGTCACCGACGCGACGAACGCGGGCGTCAGCGGGATGGCGACGGCCGACGGTGGCGACTGGTCGGACTCAGTGCTCGACGCGCTCCGCATACCTGCACCCGTGCTGCCCGCGATCGTCGACTCGAGCGGCGTCGTCGGCGAGGCGACCGAGCTGCCCGGCGCGCCGCCGATCGCCGCGCTGATCGGTGACCAGCAGGCGTCGCTCGTGGGCCAGGGCTGCGTACGGCCCGGTGACGCGAAGATCACGTTCGGGACGGGCGCGATGCTCGACCTCTGCCTTCCCGCGCGGCCGTCGTTCACGACGCGCGGTCCGCAGGGAAGCTTCCCGATCGCGGCGTGGCGCCGCGCGGGGCGGATCACGTGGGGCGTCGAGGCGATGATGCTCGCGGCGGGGACGAACGTGGAGTGGCTGCGCGACGACCTGGAGCTCGTCACGACCGCGGCCGAGTCCGACCGCGTCGCGTCGGAGTGCGACGACACGGGCGACGTGTGGTTCGTGCCGGCGTTGCTCGGCCTCGGCACGCCGTACTGGGACCACGGCGCCCGCGGCACGTTGCTCGGCCTGACCCGGGGCACGGGCCGTGCACACGTCGTGCGCGCGGTGCTCGAAGGCATCGCGCACCGCGGCGCCGACCTCGTCGAAGCGGCCGAGGCGGACGGTGGCGTCGCGATCGGTGCGTTGCGAGTCGACGGCGGGATGAGCGCGAACGCGACGTTCGTGCAGGCCCTCGCGGACGCGTCGCAGCGCGACGTCGAGGTGTCCCCCGTCGCGGAGGCGACGACGTTGGGCGCCGCGTTCCTCGCGGGCCTCGCGACCGGCGCCTGGCGTGACGAGGACGAGCTCGCCGCGACGTGGTCGCCTCGCGCGCGCGTCGAGCCACGCCGGGTGCTCGACCGTGCGCGGTGGCGGCACGCGTGCGAGCGCGCGGGGCACTGGATCCCGGAGCTGTCCTCGATCGACTTCTGATCGAACGCTGGGTACGGTCACGCGCATGGCGATCGCAGCGCTCTTCGAGGCGATGTTCGGCGCGGATCTCCCAATCGGATTCCGCGCGTACGACGGGAGCGCGGCCGGCCCGCCGGACGCGCCGACGACGATCGTCCTGCGATCGCCGGATGCGTTGCGGCGCCTGCTGACCGCGCCGGGCGAGCTCGGGCTCGGACGCGCGTACGTCGCGGGGGACCTGGACGTCGAGGGCGACATCTTCGCGGGACTCGAGGCGCTGCGCGACCGGCTCCCGGACGTCCGTCTCGACGCGCGCCAGTGGGTCCGGGCGTTGCAGCTCGTCGGCGCGAGCGGGCTGCGCCGCCTGCCGCCACCGCGCGAGGAGGCGCGCCTCCGCGGCCGTCGCCACAGCAAGGCGCGCGACGCGGCCGCGATCGCGCACCACTACGACGTCTCGAACACCTTCTACCGCATGGTGCTCGGACCATCGCTCACGTACTCCTGCGGCGTCTGGTTCTCGCCCGACGTCGGGCTCGAGACGGCGCAGGCGACCAAGCACGAGCTGATCTGCCACAAGCTCGCGCTCGAGCCCGGGATGCGGCTGCTCGACGTCGGCTGCGGATGGGGCTCGCTGCTGCTGCACGCGGCCGAGCACCACGGCATCCGGGGCGTCGGCGTGACCCTCTCACGCCGGCAGGCCGAGCTCGCGTCGAAGCGCGTCGCGGAGGCCGGGCTGGCCGACCGGGTCGAGATCCGTGTGCAGGACTACCGCGACGTCGCCGACGGCCCGTACGACCGCATCAGCTCGGTCGGCATGTTCGAGCACGTCGGGCTCTCGCAGCTCCAGGTCTACTTCGACCGGCTGTTCGCGCTGCTGGCGCCGGAGGGACGGTTGCTCAACCACGGCATCAGCCGCCCGAGGCCCGGCCGTACCGGCTTCTCGCGCCGCAGCTTCATCGACCGCTACGTGTTCCCGGACGGCGAGCTGCACGAGGTGGGCGCCGTGATCTCGACGTTGCACCGCAGCGGCTTCGAGGCGCGTCACATGGAGAGCATCCGCGAGCACTACGCGCTCACGCTGCGCGCGTGGGTCGCGAACCTCGAGCGGAACTGGGACGCGGCCGTTGCCGAGGTCGGCGCGCCGCGCGCGCGCGTGTGGCGGCTGTACATGGCCGCCTCCGCGCTCAACTTCGAGGCGAACCGCACGCAGGTGCACCAGGTGCTCGCGGTCAAGCCGCGCGGCGGGAGCAGCGGTCTGCCGCTGCGCCCGCGTCTCGAGCTCGACCGCGCGTTCAGCGCGAGCTGAGGTCGTCGAGATTGCGCGCGAGCTGCAGGTGCAGCGCCGCGCTCCCGACCGCGCCGAGTGACATCAGGCGGACGCGCATCCCGACCCTGCGTGTGACGACGCCGACGATCGCGTCGCCGAGGTCGACCACACCCGCGATGCCGACCCACCCCTGCGGGAAGCGGTTCTCGCGCACCGAGATCTCCATCCCGAGGCCGATGAGCGCGTCGCGGATGCCGGCGACGCGCGCGAGGTAGCGCGTCGCGGGCGACCGTGCCTGGATCCCGAGCAGCGGGCCGGTCAGCCGCGGCGCGACGGCGAGCGTGAGCCCGAGCACGATGCGGCTGCGCGCGAGCACGCGCGTCACCGCGCGCGGATCGTTCAGATCGAGGGTCGTCGCCACGCCGTGATCCTACGCGGCGGGGGAATTTTTCCCCGTCCCGCGCAATCCCGGCCCGACCTGCGCAGACACCGTCGTGAAACGTTCGCCGCAAACGCTTCCCGCACCGTCCACGACTTCATCCGCGCCGATGCGGTGCCGTTACCTCGTCGGACGGCAGCCGGCCCAACGGGAGGAACGTCGTGACGAAGGTGCGTGCGACCAGCGTGCTCCTGGCCGTCGCCTTGCTGGCGACCGCGTGCACCGCGACCGGGTCGGACCGCAACGGGCAGGGCGGCGGCCTCCCGCCGCGACCCGTCGGCGCGCCGTACTGGAAGGGGTGGGACGTCGCGCGCGCGATCGCGCTCTCGTCGAACGAGCAGGGTGGGTTCGTGCTCGACGGGTACGGCGGCCTGCACGGGTTCGCGCTGCCGGGGCACACGGCACCGGCGACGCCGAGCGGGACGCCGTACTGGAACGGTCAGGACCTCGGGCGCGGCCTCGCCCTGCGACACGACGGCACGGGCGGCTACGTCCTCGACGCATGGGGCGGCATCCACCCGTTCGGGCTGGGCGGCCACGCCGCGCCCGCCGCGCCGACCGGCACGCCGTACTGGCAGGGTTGGAGGATCGCCCGGTCGATCACGCTGCTGCCGGACGACGACGGTGGCTACGTGCTCGACGGCTTCGGCGGCGTGCACGCGTTCGGCCTCGACGGCCACCCGGCACCCGCGCTCCCTTCCGGAACCCCGTACTGGACGCGCGACATCGCCCGGGCGATCGTGCTCACCGGTGACGGGTCGGGCGACGGTGGCTACGTGCTCGACGGCTTCGGCGCGGTCCACCCGTTCGCACTCGGCGGTCAGTCGCCGCCCGCGGTACCGGCGCGGCTGCCGCACTGGGACGGGTTCGACATCGCGCGCGGGATGGCGCTGTTCGCGGCGGGCAGCGGGTACGTGCTCGACGGCTTCGGCGGCATCCACCCGTTCGCGGCGCCGACCGCGCCCGCACCGCCCGTGACCGCGTCGACCGGCGCGATCCGGGCCGCGTTCTACTATCCGTGGTTCCCCGGGGGCTGGAACCAGCAGGGCGTCGACCCGTACACGAACTACCACCCGAGCGCGGGCTTCTACGACGGCACACAGCTCGGCGTCGTGCAACAGCAGATCGCCGCGATGCAGTACGGCAACATCTCGGCCGGGATCGCGTCCTGGTGGGGTGCGGGGAGCGACACCGACAAGCACATGCCGACGCTGTTGCAGGCCGCGTCCGGCACGTCGTTCAAGTGGACGATCTACTACGAGAACGAGAGCCTCGGCGATCCGTCCGTCGCGACGATCAACGCCGATCTCACCTATCTGCGTGACCACTACTGGTCCTCGCCGAACTGGCTGCGCGTCGACGGCAAGCCGGTCGTGTTCGTCTACGCGGACGCGAACGACGGGTGCTCGATGGCACAGCGCTGGAAGGACGCGAACACGCTCGGCGCGTACGTCGTGCTGAAGGTGTTCCAGGGCTACCAGTCGTGCGCCGCGCAGCCGCAGGCGTGGCACCAGTACGCGCCGGCCAGCGGCGCGCAGGTCCACCTGCCGTACTCGTACGCGGTCTCGCCGGGGTTCTGGAAGGTCGGCGAGTCGCCGCGGCTCGGGCGCGACGTCAGCCGGTTCCGCCAGGACGTCGCCGCGATGGCTGCGTCGAGCGCCAAGTTCCAGCTCGTGACGACGTTCAACGAGTGGGGCGAGGGCACGGCCGTCGAGTCCGCGACCGAGTGGGCGACGGCCTCGGGCTACGGCGCGTATCTCGACGTGCTCCACGACTACCCGGTGGCCGCGCCGAGCTCGACGTCCGCGACGACGTCGACGACCGTGGGATCGACGCCGACGACCGTGGGGTCGACGCCGACGACCGCGCCGCCGTCAGCCGGTGCCCCGTGCGGGACGGCGAGCGCGTCGCCGGCGCGATACCGGCACGTCATCTGGATCTGGATGGAGAACAAGAGCTGGCCGGACGTCATCGGGAACCGCAGCGCGCCGTACGAGACGCAACTCGCGAACGCGTGCGGCACGGCGACGAACTGGGGTGACGCCGGGAGCCAGTTCCCGTCCGAGCCCAGCTACGTCGGTGCGACGTCGGGCCTCGCCGGCAGCGCGCTGAACCCGTTCGCGGGTGACGCGCCGCCGTCGGCGACCGTGAGCACGACCTCCGACAACATCTTCCGGCAGGTGCGCGCGGCCGGCGGTACCGAGCGGTCGTGGGAAGAGGGCATGAACGGCAACTGCTCGGTCTCCGGCACGCGCTACGCGCCGAAGCACAACCCGGCGGTGTACTTCTGGGGCGGTCAAGACCGTGCCGCGTGCGCGGTGGACGACGTGCCGATGGGCTCCGCGACGTCGGGTCCGTTCGTCGACGCGCTTCGCAACGACACGCTCGCGACGTTCAACTTTGTCACCCCGGACCTGTGCGACGACACGCACGACTGCCCGGTCGCGAACGGCGACGCGTTCCTGTCCGCGCTCGTCCCGCAGATCCTCGCGAGCCCGTCGTACCGGCGGGGCGACACCGCACTCTTCGTCGTGTGGGACGAGGACACGCCGATCCCGAACATCGTCGTCGCGCCGTCGGTCCGTCCCGGGACGGTCGTGACGACGCCGGTGAGCCACTACTCGTTGCTGCGGGCGACCGAGGAGATGCTCGGCCTGCCGTTGCTCGGCGCGGCGCAGACGGCACCGAGCCTCCGGGGGCTGTTCAACGTGTGACGCGCGGCGTGTAGACGCTGCCGAAGCGGCGTACGAGCACGACCCGCACCGGCACGATCGCGATCCAGAAGTACTTCGCGACATCCACGTTCCACAGCGCGATCGGTATCGAGAGGGCGAACACGATCGGGACGCTCATCCCCCGGAGCTGCGCGTGGCGGATGAACGCGCGCGGTGTGTCGGGGCGGAGCAGACCGGGCGTGTGCGTGATGTGGGCCCACAGCGCGACGGAGGAGCAGCCGACGGCCGCCGCCGCGCCCGCGTACGCCATGGTCGCGATGCGGGTCTCGCCGTAGCGACCGAGCATCGCCGTCGGGAACGGGAGGATCGCGACGAACGCGAGGAGCACGAGGTTGAGCGCGACCGCGGTCGGGTCGACGCGGCGCACGTAGTGGAACATCCGGTGGTGCGCGAGCCAGATGAGCGCGATCACCGCAAAGCTCAGGAAGTAGCTCCAGATCGCGGAGACCTCGTCGTTCAGTGCGGCACCGAGATGCGCGCTCGGCACGTCGGGAACGCGCACCGACAGCACGAGCAGCGTCATCGCGATCGCGAACACCGCGTCACTGAAGTAGACGACGCGGTCGAGGTCGACGCCGCGTTCGAACGTCCGGTGATCGTCCTCGCTCACGCGAGGTGGACGCCTTCCAGCGCGAGCAGCGCACGCTTCGTCGCGATCCCGTGCATGCCGCCCCCGTAGCCGCCGATCCGCCCACCCGACGCGATCACCCGGTGGCACGGCACGGCGAGCGGCACCGGGTTGCGTGCCATCGTGGTGCCGACGGCGCGCGCGGCGCCGGGCGTGCCGGCCATCTCGGCGAGCTCGCCGTACGTCACGGTCTCGCCCCACGGCACGTCACGCCGCAACGTCTCGAGGACGTGACGCCGGAACGGCGACCCGACGGCGCTCAGGTCGAGCGGTGCGTCGTGCAACGGCCCAGCGTCGCCGTCGAACCAGGCGTCGACGGCGGCCGCGACGCGGGCGTCGCGCTCCGGTGGCACATCGGGCTCGTGACCGTCAGCGGACGGCAGCGCGATGCGCGCGATCGCGCCGTCGCCGACCACGACGAGCAGCTCGCCGATCGGCGTCGGCTGACGCCACCAGCGCATGTTCGCTCAGGAGATCAGGTCGCGGACCTCGTCGCGCTCGGCGACGAGCTCCTTCGTCGTGACGTCGAGCTTCTCGCGCGCGAACTCGTCGTGCTCGAGGCCCTCGACGATCTGCCAGCCGGTGCCGTCGCTGCGGACCGGGAACCCGAACTGGAGACCCTCGGGCACGCCGTACTCGCCGCGGCTGCACACCGCGAGCGACGCCCAGTCGCCGTCGGCGGTGGGGGTGCGGATGCTGTTGACGGAGTCGATCACCGCGTTCGCGGCCGACGCCGCCGACGACGCGCCGCGCGCGTCGATGATGGCCGCGCCGCGCCTCTGCACCGTCTCGATGAACGTGGTGCGCAGCCAGTCGGCGTCACCGATCACGTCCGGTGCCGGCTTGCCGCCGATGCGCGCGTTGCGGAAGTCGGGGTACTGCGTCGCGGAGTGGTTGCCCCAGATGGCCATGTTCGTCACGTCGCTGACGGGCACGCCCGCCTTGTGCGCGAGCTGGCTCTCGGCCCGGTTCTGGTCGAGGCGGGTCATCGCGAACCAGCGGTCGGCCGGCACGTCCTTGGCGTTCGCGCGCGCGATGAGACAGTTCGTGTTGCAGGGGTTGCCGACGACGAGCACGCGCACGTCGTCCGCGGCGTTCTTCGCGATCGCCTGCCCTTGCGGCTTGAAGATCCCACCGTTCACGTTGAGCAGGTCGCCGCGCTCCATGCCGGCCTTGCGGGGGATCGACCCGACGAGCAGCGCCCAGCTCGTGCCGTCGAACGCGGTGTCGAGGTTCGACGTGGCGACGACGTCGGCGAGGAGCGGGAACGCGCAGTCGTCGAGCTCCATGACGACGCCCTCGAGCGCCTTCATCGCGGGCTCGATCTCGAGGAGGCGCAACGTCACCGGTTGGTCCGGTCCGAGGAGCTGCCCGGACGCGATGCGGAACAGGAGCGCGTAGCCGATCTGGCCCGCGGCGCCGGTGACCGTGACGTTGACGGGAGCCTTCGTGTTCGCCATGCGGCCGACCTTACCGCCGGCCCACTCGCCGGCTCAGAGCCGGTCGACGATCGCGGATGCGAACTCCGAGGTCTTCACCTCGGTCGCGCCCTCCATCAGCCGGGCGAAGTCGTAGGTGACGATCTTCTCGGCGATCGTCGCCTCCAGCGCGCGGACGATGTCGTTCGCGGCGTCGGTCCAGCCGAGGTGCTCGAACATCATCACACCCGACAGCAGCACCGAACCGGGGTTGACCTTGTCCTGACCGGCGTACTTCGGCGCGGTGCCGTGTGTCGCCTCGAAGACGCCGTGCCCGGTGACGTAGTTGATGTTGCCGCCCGGCGCGATGCCGATGCCGCCGACCTGTGCGGCGAGCGCGTCCGACAGGTAGTCGCCGTTGAGGTTCGTCGTCGCGATCACGTCGAAGTCGTCGGGGCGGGTCAGCACCTGCTGGAGGGTGATGTCGGCGATGTTGTCCTTGACGAGGACCTTGTCGCCGGGCTTGCCGCCGCAGTCGTCCCACGTGACCGCGACGTCGGCGAACTCCTCGCGTGTGAGGTCGTAGCCCCAGTTGCGGAACGCGCCCTCGGTGAACTTCTGGATGTTGCCCTTGTGCACGAGGGTCACGCTCGCGCGGCCGTGGCGCACCGCGTACTGGATCGCCGCCCGGATCAGCCGCTTCGAGCCGGTGACGGAGACGGGCTTGATGCCGATGCCGGAGTCCTCGCGGATGTTCCACCCGAAGCTGTCGTGGAGCATCGCGATCAGCTTCTTCGCCTCGGGCGTGCCCTCCTCCACCTCGAGGCCCGCGTAGATGTCCTCCGTGTTCTCTCGGAAGATCACCATGTCGACCTTCTCGGGGTGCTTCACCGGGCTCGGGACGCCCTGGAACCACCGAACCGGGCGGAGGCAGACGTAGAGGTCGAGGATCTGGCGCAGCGCGACGTTCAGGCTCCGGATCCCCCCGCCGACGGGCGTCGTGAGCGGGCCCTTGATCCCGATGAGGTAGTCCCGGAACGTCTCGACGGTCTCGTCCGGGAGCCAGCTGCCCGTCTCGTTGAAGGCCTTCTCCCCCGCGAGGACCTCCTTCCAGGCGATCGTCTTGCCGTGCTTCTTCGCGGCGGCGTCCATGACCCTCTGGGCCGCGGGCCAGATGTCGACGCCGGTGCCGTCGCCCTCGATGAAGGGGATGATCGGCTCGTCGGGGACGTGCAGCGTTCCGTCGACGAGGGTGATCTTCTCGGGCATCGGTGCGCTCCTCGGGCGTCTCGGCGGGGCCGCTCATGCTAACCGGGGCCTCGTCGCGCCCCGGTCCTCGCCGTCAGCGCGCGAGAACGACCACGAGGAGCGTCAGCAGGTACACGACCGCGAGGCCGCCCACCATCGCCCACAGCGTGTGCTCGACGAAGGGGTTGGGCCGGCGCGCGACGGTCAGGAACAGTCCGCACGACGGGCAGCGCGCGGCATCGACCCCGACGGACGTCCCGCACAGGGGGCACGCGGCCGCGTCCGCGTTCAGCACGCCGCCAGCATGCAACGCGAGAGCCGGGAAGGGGTGGACCGTCCCGTCACCCGCCGACGCGGCGCTCGGCGGCCTCGACCGCGTTGCGGAACAGCATCGCGATCGTCGTGGGGCCGACGCCGCCGACGCGGGGCGTGATCGCGCCGGCGACCTCCTCGCAGCGCTCGTCGACGTCGGGCAGGATCTTGCGCCCCTCGTAGCGTGCGCCGCCGCCGACGACGACCGCGCCCGGCGAGATGTGCTCGGGCTGCAGGATGCCGGGAACGCCCGCGGCCGCGACGACGATCGGCGCGCGCCTCGTGTAGCGCGGCCAGTCCTCGACGCCCGTGTGCACGACGGTCACGGCCGCGTTCGCGGTCGGGCGCTTCTGGCTCAGCAGCAGCGCGAGCGGGCGTCCGAGCGTGGTGCCGCGACCGAGGATGCACACCTCGCGTCCGGCCACCTGGATGTCGTAGTGCGCGAGCAGTGTCTCGATCCCGGCGGGCGTGCACGGGACCGGGCCGGGGACGCCCTGCGCGAGACGGCCCATGTTGAGCGGGTGCAGCCCGTCGACGTCCTTGTCGGGATCCACCGCCATGAGCGCGGCGTCGTAGTCGATCTGCGGCGGCGTCGGGTGCTGCACGAGCATCGCGTCGACGGCCGGATCCTCGTTGAACTCGCGGATCGCGGCGACGAGATCGGCCTGGGTCGCGTCGTCGGGGAGCTCGATGTGCGCCGAGTGGCACCCGATCTCTCGCGCCTTCTCCTGCTTCATCCCGACGTAGCGGACGCTCGGCCCGTCGGTGCCCACGAGGATCGTGCCGAGCCCGGGACGGTGGCCGTTCTCGGTGAGCTTCGCGATGCGCGGCTCGAGCTCGGCGAACACCGCGTCGGCGACGGGCCCGCCCGGCATCATCTTCGGGTTCGCCATCAGTGCAGGAAGTGCCTCTCGCCCGTGAACACCATCGCGAGGCCGAGCTCGTCGGCCCGCCGGATGTTCTCCTCGTCGCGCATCGCGCCGCCCGGTTGCACGACGACCGCGACCCCGGCCGAGGCGGCGGCCTCGATCCCGTCGGGGAACGGATAGAACGCGTCGCTCGCGCACGCGCCGTCCTTGGCGCGACCGTCGGCCTTCTTCGCCGCGATCTCGCCGGCCTCGACCCGGTTCTGCTGCCCCGCGCCGATGCCGACGGCCTGCCCGTCCTTCACGAGGACGATCGAGTTCGACTTCACGTGGCCGCAGATCCGCCACGCGAGCTCGGCGTCGCGCCACTGCTCCTCGGTCGGCGTCGCGCGGGTGACGACGCGCCACTGCCCGCGTGTCGCCGCGAAGTGGTGCGGCTCCTGCACGAGGAACCCGCCCGAGAGCTGCCGGAAGTCGAGCATCTCCGGCTCGGGCGGGGTGGCCTCGAGGAGGCGGGTGTTCTTGCGCTTCTGCTTCAGCGCGTCGATCGCGCCGGGCGCGTAGGCGGGCGCGATCACGACGTCGGCCTGCGGGCCCGCGACCATCTGCTCGACCGTCGCGGTGTCGAGAGTGCGGTTCAGCGCGACGATCCCGCCGAATGCGGAGCGCTCGTCGCACTCGAGGGCGAGCCGGTACGCGGTCGCGAGGTCGGCGGCGACGGCGACGCCGCACGGGTTCGCGTGCTTGATGATGGCGCAGGTCGGCTGGTCGCCCAGGTCGTGCGCGAGACGCCAGGCGGCATCGGTGTCGTAGTAGTTGAGGTACGACAGCGCGAGACCGCCGTGCTGGACGACGTCGTCCCACCAGCTGTGCGTCCCCACCAGCCGGTACCGTGCGGCCTGCTGGTGCGGGTTCTCCCCGTAGCGCAACGTCTCGTCCGTCCGCCCGAGTGGCAGCACGAGGTGACGGGGCAGGAGCTCGTCGCGCTGCATCCACGCGACGATCGCGGCGTCGAACGCCGCCGTCGCCGCGAACGCCTCCAGCGCGAAGCGCCGACGCGTGTCCTCGCCGATCGTGCCGTCGTGCTCGTCGAGCTCGCGCACGAGCTCCTCGTACTGCGTGATGCCGGTGACGATCGTGACCCACGCGAAGTTCTTCGCGGCGGCGCGCACCATCGTCGGTCCGCCGATGTCGATGGTCTCGACGTCGGGCTGCGACGCGAACGGATAGAGGTTGGAGACGACGAGGTCGAAGGGCGCGATGCCGTGGCGTTCGAGGTCCGCACGGTGGCTGTCCTTGCCGAGGTCGGCGAGGATCCCGCCGTGGATGTTCGGGTGGAGGGTCACGACGCGGTGGTCGAGCATCTCGGGCGCGCCCGTCACCTCCTCGACGGTCGTGACAGGTAGCCCCGCGTTGTCGAGCGCCTTGGCAGTGCCGCCCGAGGACACGAGCTCGACGCCGTGACGGTGCAGCGCCTGCGCGAGCTCGACGATGCCCGTCTTGTCGTAGACCGAGAGCAGCGCGCGTGTGATCTTGGTTCGGCTCACGGCTTCCCTTCTTGTGTCTCCGCGTCGAGGCGCGCGACGAGCTCGTGCAGCACCCGCGGGTAGAGGACGCGCTCGGCTTCCTTGATCCGCTCGTGCAGCGTGTCGACCGTGTCGTCCGGCTCGACCGGCACCGCGACCTGGGCGAGGATCGGTCCCTCGTCGACCTCGAGCCGGGCGATGTGGACGGTGCAGCCCGTGATCTTCACGCCCGCCTCGAGCGCGTGCTCGACCGCGTGCCAGCCCTTGAACGCGGGCAGGAGCGCGGGATGGGTGTTCACGATGCGGTCCGGGAAGCGGTCGTGGATCGGCTTCTCGAGGATCGTGCCGAAGCCTGCCATCGCGACGAGCTCGACGCCGTGACGCTCGAGCGCGTCCACGACCCGGTGTGTGTACGCGACGCGGTCGAAGTCGGGTCCGAACGTCGTCCGCTCGACGACTTCGACCGGGATGCCCGCTTTCTCCGCGCGGTGCGTGGCCGGGCACGAGCGGTCCACGACGACGACCGCGATCGGCAGGTCGGCGTCGAGGAGCGCCTGCAGGATCGTGCCACTGCCCGACGCCAGCACTCCGACCCGCATGTCGCTCAAGCTACCCCGTGACCAGGCCGACGTCTGGGGAGCCGGGAGTCCTTGGAATTCAGCGGGGTCTCATGTTCTGATCGGCCCGGCGACCCCAACGAACGGAGGTCCTGGTCGTGGACAAGAAGCTCACGCCGGCCGAGATCGTGGTTCTCGCGGCAGGTGCAGTCGTTCTCGTGTTCTCGTTCCTTCCCTTCTACAAGATCGGTGGCGGCTCGTTCGGCGCGTTCCACGTGTCGAGCAAGAGCGTCAGCGCGTGGAGCTCGGGGCTGTTCCCCGTCGCGACGCTCATCCCGATCTTCGGCGTGCTGATGGCGGCACAGGTCGCCGTCGCGAAGTTCACGTCCGCGCAGCTTCCGGCGCGAGTGCTGACGTTCACGTGGGAGCAGCTGCTCGTCGCGCTCGGGTTCTTCGCCGCGTTGCTCGCCGTGTGCTACTCGGTCGTCGACAAGGGTGGCGCCGACTTCGGGTTCGGCTACTACTTCGTCCTCATCGGTGCGATCGGGCTCGCGGTCGGCGCGGTCATGCTGCAGCACGAGCGGACGTCGCGGCCCGGTCTGATCTGACACCGCGCGCTGCGCTCGTGGGCCGGCGGCCGCGCTGGTCTGGTGGCCGTCGCGCGTTGCGCGCGCGGTACTGCGTCCCCTCGTCCACTCGCGTCGAATCGCCGGGCGATTCGCCGGACTCGCCTCCGTCCACCCGTCCGCCCGCGTCGACGCCCTCGCCCACTCGCGCCGAATCGCCGAGCGATTCGACGCGAGGCGCGGCCGGAACGTGAGTGTCACAGGGCCGGACTAGCGTCACGTCGAAGCGACTTCCCCGATCGCATCCGTCGCGAGAGGAGAGGTCGTGGCCGACCCCGCGCCCCGCATCTGGGCCCTCGATCGCGCTCAGCTCGAGCGCCTGCGCCGACAGCTGATCGACGAAGCCGGGTCGATCGACCGTGAGTTCCAGCGACTCGCGCGCCGAATGGCGGTCGTCCGCGCCCAGTTGCGTGCGCTGCGTGACCGGCTGTGGCCGGCCGGGGCGGGCCGCGGCTTCCGCGGCGTTCGCCGTCCCCGCATCGGCGGGCCCGAACCGATCGGACGACCGGCGCCCCCGGCCCGAGCGTTGCGCGGCCGCGAGCTCCGCTACGCCTCACTCGGAGCGCTCGTCCGCGCGGGACGGCCGCTGTCGCTCCCGGAGATCCACCGGGCGCTCCACGTCTCCGGGTACGCCGTCGCGGGTGCGACGCCCGTCAAGCGTCTCGCCGACGCGCTCGGCTACGAGCACGACATCGGACGCGCTCGGCGCGTGCGCCGAGGCGTGTACGAGATCGGCGAGCTCACTCCGGCACGCCGCCGGCGCATCGCCGAGTGGCAGCGCCGGCTACGAGAGTCCGGCGACGACGTCGGCCATGAGGTCCCCGGCCTCGGTCGGGTTGAGCGCGACATGGACGCCGGCGGCGCGCAGCGCGTCCATCTTCGCCTGGGCGGTGCCCTTCGAACCGGAGATGATCGCCCCCGCGTGACCCATCTTCTTGCCGGGTGGCGCGGTCACCCCCGCGACGTAGGCGACGACGGGCTTGCTCATCTTCTTCGCGATGAACTCGGCGGCCTCCTCCTCGGCGGAGCCGCCGATCTCGCCGAACATGATCACGGCGCGGGTCTCGGGGTCGGCCTCGAAGCGCTCGAGGCAGTCGATGAAGCTCGTGCCGGGCACCGGGTCCCCGCCGATGCCGACGCACGTCGTCACCCCGATCCCCATGTCGCCCAGCTCCTTGAGCGCCTGGTACGTGAGCGTGCCCGAACGGCTCACGATGCCGACCGGCCCACCGGCCTTGGCGACCTCGGCGGGGATGAAGCCGATGTTGCACTCGCCCGGCGTGAGCAGGCCCGGGCAGTTCGGCCCGATGAGGCGCGTGCCGGGGAAGTCGCGCCGCAACCGGTTGTAGAACAGCGCCTCGTCCTGCGCGGGGATGCCCTCGGTGAGCACGACGACGAGCTCGATGCCCGCCTCCGCCGCCTCCATCACCGCTGCCGGCGCGCCCGGCGCCGGCACGATCACCATCGACGCGTTGGCGCCCGTCGCCGCGACCGCCTCCTTCACGGTCGCGAAGACGGGGATGCCGTCGACGTCGGTCCCGGCCTTCTTCGGCGACGTGCCCGCGACCACCTGCGTGCCGTAGGCGCGGTTGCGCAGCCCGTAGAAGCGGCCCTGGCTGCCGGTCAGCCCCTGGACGACGACCTTCGTCGTCTTGTCGACGAGGATGCTCATCGTCCACCCTTCCCTGCGAGCTCCACCGCGGTGCGCGCGGCCTCCAACATGGTCGGCTTCGACACGAGCCGGTCGGACTCGTGGTCCTTCAGGATCGCCCGGCCCTCCTCGGCGTTCGTGCCGTCGAGACGGATGACGATCGGCGCGCGCAGCTCGACGCGCTCCAACGCCTGCACGATCCCCTTGGCGACCTCCTCGCCGCGCGTGATGCCGCCGAAGATGTTGATGAAGATCGCGTGCACGTTGTCGTCGGCGTTGATCACCTCGAGCGCGCCCGCCATCACGTCGGCGTTCGCGCCACCGCCGATGTCCAGGAAGTTCGCCGGCGATCCGCCGACCTGGTTCACGACGTCACACGTGCTCATCGCGAGCCCCGCGCCGTTGGCGATGATCCCGACGGTGCCGTCGAGGCCGACGTACTGCAAGCCCTTCTCGTGCGCGAGCTGCTCGCGGTGGTCGAGCGTCTGCTGCCCGCCGTACTCCTTCCACTCGGGGTGGCGGAAGGCGGCGTTGTCGTCGAGCGTGACCTTCGCGTCGAGCGCGTGCACACGACCGTCCGGTGTGAGGATCAGCGGGTTGATCTCGACGAGGTCCGCGTCGCCTTCGGTGTACGCGCGGTAGAGCTTCGTCAGCACGTCGACCGCGCCGTCGGTCGCGCGCGCGTCGAGCTTCGCCTCCTCGACCCACGCGCGGCACACGTCCTCGCTCAGCCCGTCGACGGGGTCGACGTGGATCCGCGCGATCGCGCCCGGTTCCTCCTCGGCCACCTGCTCGATGTCGACGCCGCCTCGCGCGGAGAGCATCCCGAGGTGCTTCTTCGCGGAGCGGTCGAGCGTGAACGACGCGTAGTACTCCTGCTCGATGTCGCTCGCCTTCTCGATCCACAGCACGTGGACCACGTGGCCCTTGATGTCCATGCCGAGGATGTTCGACGCGTGCTCGCGCGCCTCCTCGGTGTCGTTGGCGAGCTTCACGCCACCGGCCTTGCCCCGCCCGCCCACCTGCACCTGCGCCTTGATGACCACCGGGTAGCCGAGGCGGTCGGCGGCGGCGACCGCGGCATCGACCGTCTCGACGGCCTCGCCGGGTGAGACCGGGATGTCGAAGCGCGCGAACAGCTGCTTGCCCTGGTATTCGAAGAGATCCACGTCGCCCCTCTGTCGTGTGCGTCACGCAGCGCGGTCGTCGAGCGCGTGCTCGAGCCAGTCCGCGATCGTCTGCAACGGCGTCCCCGGCGTGAACAGCTCGGCCACTCCGGCCGCCTTCAACGGCGCGATGTCGCCGTCCGGGATGATGCCGCCACCGAAGACGAGGACGTCGCCGACGCCCTTCTCCTGCAGCATCGAGATGACCTTCGGGAAGAGGGTCATGTGGGCACCGGAGAGCAGCGAGAGACCGACGGCGTCGGCATCCTCCTGCAGCACGGTCTCGGCGATCTGCTCGGGCGTCTGGTGCAGGCCCGTGTAGATCACCTCGAAGCCGGCGTCGCGCAGCGCGCGCGCGATGACCTTCGCACCACGGTCGTGGCCGTCGAGGCCGGGTTTCGCGACGACGACGCGGTAGCGCCGCTGCATCGACACCTCCGATGCCGCCGGAACCAGCGCCTGGGCTCCTGATCGGCGGCGCCACGATACTCACGTCGCGCCAACTCGGTCATTCTGGGCGGACGCGACTGGACTCTGCGACGCGCCCGTGGCTACACCCCACCTGATGCCCCTCACGACGCCGCCGCGAGGCACGACGGCACGCCGTTCCGACGCGCGGCCGCTCGTCCTCGCAGCCGTCGGGTTCCTCGCGGCCGGGCTCGTCGTCGCGGCGATCATCGTGCTCGTGACACGCGGCGCGTCGGCGCCGAGGACGTACACGCCGTTCCCGGCCGGCCAGGCCGCGTCTTTGAAGGCCAACCTCAAGGACGGCGGGCCGTTCTACTATCCCGACCCGTTCAAGGGCAGACGGGACATCCTGTTCGCGCTCGAGAACGGACAGGTCGTCGCGCTCGCCGACCACCCGTGGCAGCGCGACGACTGCACCGTCCGCTGGCGGGGGTCGATCGACCGCTTCGTGGACTGCGACGGCAACCGCTACGTGAGCACCGACCTGCCGCGTTACAAGTCGACGATCGGCGACCACGGATCGGCCAAGGGCGCGTTCCTGGTCGACCTGCGCACGCTGCTCCCGCCGCCGGGCCTCGCGCAGTCGCCGCCGTCGAGCTGACTCACGCCGGCTTCTGCAACGGCGCCCACGCGAGCAGCAGCCGCTTCTCGCCCGCGTCGCGGAAGCGGACGACGGCCTCGGCCTTGTCGCCCTCGCCGGTGAGGTCGAGGATCACGCCCTCGCCGAACTTCTCGTGCAGCACGTCGTCGCCGATGCGCAGCCCCATGCGCTCGGCGCCGCGCCCGCCGGTCGCGACGCCGGCACCCGTTCCCGTGCCGTCCCGCATCGCGGCCGCGACGACGCTGTCGCGATGGCGGCCGAACCCGCTGCGTGAGCGCGTCTCGCCGAGCACGTTCACGAGCTCGTCGGGGATCTCGGCGAGAAAGCGGCTCGGCGGGTAGTAGTCGGTCGCGCCGAACAGGCTGCGCGACCACGCGTGGCACAGGTACAGCCGCTCACGCGCGCGGGTGATCCCCACGTAGCAGAGCCGGCGCTCCTCCTCGAGCTCGTCCGGCTCGCCGAGGCTGCGCGCGTGCGGGAACACGCCGTCCTCGAGACCGGTGAGGAACACGACCGGGAACTCGAGCCCCTTCGCGGCATGCAACGTCATCAACGTGACGTTCGTGCGGTCCCGGCCGTCGGGCTCGGCGTCGTCCTCGTCGGTGTCCATGTCGGTCACCAGTGACACCGCTTCGAGGAAGGCCTGCACGCGCGGCAGCCCGACCGGGATCTCGATCGCGCTCTCACCGTCGGCGACACCGACGCCGGCGATCGCGGCGAGCGTGCCCACGTTGCCGGCGTCGAGCTGCTCGTCGAACTCGCCCGCGACGCCGACGAGCTCCTGCAGGTTCTCGATCCGCCCCTGCGCCTCGATCGTGCGCTCGGCCTCCAGCTCCGCGACGTAGCCGGTACGCGCGAGCACGGCTTCGAGCACCGCGGCGACGCCGCCGCTCGCGACCTCTTCCAGCTCGACCATGACGTCGAGCAGGTCGCGGATCCCGCCGAGCGCCTTGCCGGTGACGCCCGCGATCGGCGCCTCGCGCATCGCGTCACGGAAGGGTCGCCCTGCCGTCTTCGCGTACGTGTCGATGCGGCGGACGGACGCGTCGCCCACGCCGCGCTTGGGCGTGTTGACGATGCGCTTCCAGCTGACCTCGTCGTCGGGGTTGACGAGCGCGCGCAGGTACGCCATCGCGTCCTTGACCTCGCGCCGGTCGTAGAACTTGGTCCCGCCGATGACCCGGTAGGGGATGCCGCTGCGGACGAGCGACTCCTCGATGACGCGGCTCTGCGCGTTCGTCCGGTAGAAGACCGCGACGTCCTCGAAGCGGTGGCCCTCGCTCTCGGTGAGGCGCGAGATCTCGTGCGCCACGAACGCGGCTTCGTCGTGCTCGTCCTCCGCGTGGTAGCGGGTGATGAGCTCGCCCGCGACCGACTCGGTCCACAGCTGCTTGGGGCGGCGCGACACGTTGTTGGCGATGACCGCGTTGGCGGCGTCGAGGATCCGCTGCGTCGAGCGGTAGTTCTGCTCGAGCACGATCACCGTCGCGTCCGGGAACGCCTCCTCGAAGCGCACGAGGTTGCGGTAGTCGGCGCCGCGGAACTTGTAGATGGCCTGGTCGGCGTCGCCGACGACCATCACGTTGCGATGCTCCTCGGCGAGCATGCGCACGAGCTCCCACTGGGCGAGGTTCGTGTCCTGGAACTCGTCGACGAGAACGTGCCGGAAGCGCGCCCGCCAGTGTGCGAGCACGTCCGGGTGCTCGCGGAAGAGCCGCACCGCGAGCACGAGGAGGTCGTCGAAGTCGACGGCCGACGCGTCGGCCAGGCGACGCTGGTACTCGACGTACACGTCGGCAAGGCGCTTCTCGGGCGGCGTCACCGCACGCTCCAGGGCGTCCGTCGCGGTCACGAGGTCGTTCTTCAGCGCGGAGATGCGGCCGTGGAGCTGTCGCGGCGAGAACCGCTTCGGGTCGAGGTTGAGGTCGCGGCGTACGTAGTCGACGAGGCGCACGGCGTCGGCCTGGTCGTAGATCGAGAACGACGACCGGTACCCGAGCACCGGTGCCTCCCGACGAAGGATGCGCGCGCACGCGGAGTGGAACGTCGACACCCACATCCGCGACGCGACCGGTCCGACGAGCGCGCCGACGCGCTCCTTCATCTCCCCCGCGGCCTTGTTCGTGAACGTGATCGCGAGCAGGCCGAACGGTGACACGCGTCGTTGCGCGACGAGGTACGCGATCCGGTGCGTGAGGACGCGGGTCTTGCCCGAGCCCGCGCCCGCGATGACGAGCATCGGCCCGTCGGGCGCGACCACCGCCTCGTGCTGGACGGGATTCAGCCCGGCGAGCAGCGCGTCGGGGTCGCCGTCGTTCCCGCTCACTCCTCGGCGGGTTGGAGACGCAACTCCGCGGTGTCGAGCTCGGTCGTCTCGTCGAGGCTCACCGCCGGCACCGACTCCTCGCGCCACGACCGCAGCAGCCGCGTGCGGTCCTCGTTCAGCGCGACGGAGAACGAGCCGGTCTCCGGGTCGACGTCGAGCGCGTAGTACGGCTCCCAGTCGCTCTCGAGCGAGGGCGCGTCCGGATCGGCTCCCTTCGGGAGGCGACGGAAGCGCATCCGGTCCGTGTCGAAGAGCCAGATGCTGTGCGAGGAGTCGATGCGCTGCATTGCGCTCATTCTCGCCTTCTCGCCTTGCGGCGACGCACTGCTCGGGCGGGGCGGGCGGGCCCGCCGGGAGGCGCCAAGCGTACCGCCATCCGCCCTGCACGTCCCCACCCATCCCGACCTTCTCAGGGACACCTCAGCGCGCGTTCAGGTGGCGCGCGTCACGCCTCGAGCAGCAGGGTCACGGGACCGTCATTGACCAGGGCGATCGCCATGTGCGCGCCGAATTGCCCGGTTTCGACGTGGCCGCCGAGGTCACGGAGCGCGTCGACGAACCGCGCGACGAGGGGCTCCGCGTGGTCGGGGGGCGCGGCCGCGGTCCACGACGGCCGGCGGCCGCGCCGGGTGTCGCCGTAGAGGGTGAACTGGCTGACGACGAGCAGCGCGCCACCGACCGCGTGCACGGGCACGTTCATGTGGCCGGCGGCGTCGTCGAAGACGCGCAGGTTCCAGACCTTGTCGGCCAGCTTCCGCGCGACCCGCTCGTCGTCGTCGTGGGTGACGCCGACGAGCACGCACAGCCCGGTGCCGATCTCACCGACCGTGCCGCCGTCGACGGTGACGCGCGCGCCCGTCACACGTTGGACGAGCGCGCGCATGCCGTGGACGCGGCGGCGCTCAGGCGACCGCTTCGCGCTCGAGGTCGGGCGTGTACCGGCCGTCGCGCGCGGCGCCGTTGCACCTCGCGCGATGCAGGAACGCGCGCTGGCCCGCCTCGACGTTGGCCTTGTCGCCCTTCCACGCCTTGAGCGACGCCGCCTGCAGCGCGCGCCCGTACGAGAAGGAGAGGGGCCACGGGTGCGGACCGCGCCGGTTCATGGCGTCGAGGTTGGCGGTCGCCTCCTCGTCACCCTGGCCGCCGGACAGGAACACGATGCCGGGGACGGCCGCGGGAACGACCGTGCGGAAGCACGCGATCGTCGCGTCCGCGACCTCGTCCGGCGGCGCGGTGCGATTCTCCTTGCCCGGGACGACCATGTTGGGCTTGAGCAGCATCGTCTCGAACTCGACGCGCTGCGCGTAGAGCGCGTCGAACACGGTGTGCAGCGTGTCGCACGTGACCTGGTAGCAGCGCTCGATCGTGTGTGAGCCGTCCATGAGGACCTCGGGCTCGACGATCGGCACGATGCCCTCCTCCTGGCACAGCGCGGCGTAGCGCGCGAGCGCGTCGGCGTTCACGTCGAGGCAGTACTGCGACGGGATCGACGCACCGATCGTGATCACGGCGCGCCACTTCGCGAACCGCGCCCCCAGGCCGCGGTACTCGACGAGACGCTCGCGCAGCCCGTCGAGACCTTCCGTGACCTTCTCGTCGGGCGACTTCGCGAGCTGCTTCGCCCCGAGGTCCACCTTGATGCCGGGGATGATCCCCTGGGCCTGGAGGATCTCGACGAGCGAGCGGCCGTCGGTGGCCTGCTGTCGGATCGTCTCGTCGTAGAGGATGACGCCGCTGATGAAGTCGCCGGCGCCCTGCGTCGTGAAGAGCATCTGCCGGTAGTCGCGGCGGTTGCTCTCCGTGGACTCGACCCCGATCGTGTCGAACCGCTTCTTGATCGTGCCGCTGCTCTCGTCGGCGGCCAGGATGCCCTTGCCCGGCGCGACCAGCGCGCGGGCCGTCTGCTCCAGCTCCGCTCGGCTCATCGGGTCCCCCTGTGGGTCGATCGGAATCCTCCCGGACCGCTCATTCTTCCACGGCGGGCGGACCGGGCGATCATGGGCCCATGCCCCTTGCCGAGCCCGATCACACCGCGGTGCGGGTGGCGCTGTGGCGCGCCATGCACGTCCAGATCGATCCACCTCCGCACGTCTTGGAGGACGAGATCGGGCTGCAGCTCGCGGATCCCGACGAGGGCTGGCGCGACCGTGGCGACATGGATCCCGACGGGACGAGCCGGTTCCGGGCCGCGATCGTGGCGCGGTCGCGCTTCGTGGAGGATCTCGTCACCGGGAGCGCGGCACGTCAATACGTGCTCCTCGGCGCGGGTCTCGACACGTTCGCGCAACGCAGGCCCGAGGTCGCGTCACGCCTGCGCGTGTTCGAGGTCGACCAACCCGGCCCGCAGGCGTGGAAGCGCGCGCGGCTCGTCGAGCGCGGGTTCGGCGTTCCCGAATGGTTGCGGCTCGTGCCCGTCGACTTCGAGGCGGGCGGCTCGTGGTGGGACGGGCTGGTCGACGCCGGCTTCGACGCCGGCGCGCCGGCCGTCGTCGCGTCGCTCGGTGTGAGCATGTACCTGACGAAGGACGCGATCGCGACGACGTTGCGTCAGGTTGCGTCGCTCGCGGCCGGCTCGGTGCTCGTGATGACGTTCCAGCTCCCGGTCGAGCTGGTCGACCCCGAGGACCGTCCGGCGCGCGAGTTCGCGCTCCGCGGAGCGGCCGCGAGCGGCACACCGTTCATCAGCTTCTTCACGCCCGACGAGATGCTCGCGCTCGCGCGTGACGCGGGCTTCCGCGACGTCGAGCACGTGTCGGGACGCGACCTGATGGCGCGGTACTTCGCGAACCGCAGCGATGGGCTGCAACCGTCGAGCGGCGAGGACCTCCTCGTCGCGACGACGTGACTACTCCCACTCGATGGTGCCGGGCGGCTTCGACGTGATGTCATACGCGACGCGGTTCACACCGGGCACCTCGTTGATGATGCGCGAGGCCATCCGCTCGAGCACGTCGTAGGGGATGCGCGCCCAGTCGGCGGTCATCGCGTCGTCAGACGTCACCGCGCGGATGATCACCGGGTACGCGTACGTGCGGTCGTCGCCCATCACGCCGACGGTCCGCACCGCGGGGAGCACCGCGAAGCTCTGCCAGATCTCGCGGTACAGCCCGGCGCGCTTGATCTCCTCGACGACGATCGCGTCGGCGCGTTGCAACGTCTCGACGCGCTCGGGCGTGATCGTGCCAACGATGCGCACACCGAGACCCGGACCGGGGAACGGCTGGCGCCACACGATGTCCTCGGGGAGCCCGAGCTCCTCGCCCACCGCGCGCACCTCGTCCTTGAACAGGTTGCGCAACGGCTCGACGAGCTCGAAGTCCATGTCCTCCGGGAGACCGCCGACGTTGTGGTGGCTCTTGATCACCGCGTTGTCGCCGCCACCCGACTCGACGATGTCGGGATAGAGCGTGCCCTGCACGAGGAAGCGGGCGTCGTCGAGGTCGCGCGCGACCTCCTCGAACACGCGGATGAACGTCTCGCCGATGATCTTGCGCTTGCGCTCCGGGTCGATGACGTCGTTCAGCGCGCCGAGGAACCGGTCGGCCGCCTTCACGTGCACCAGCTCGACGTGGAACTGGCGGCGGAACGTCTCCTCGACCTGGTCCGCCTCGCCGAGCCGCAGCAGGCCGGTGTCGACGAACACGCACGTGAGCTGGTCGCCGACGGCCTTGTGCACGAGCGCGGCCGCGACCGCGCTGTCGACACCGCCGGACAGCCCGCAGATCACCCGCTCGTCCCCGACCTGCGCGCGGATCTGCGCGACGGCCTCGTCGATGATCGACACGTGCGTCCACGTCGGCCGGCACCCGGCGACGTCGTACAGGAACGCCTTGAGCATCTCCTGGCCGCGCTCGGTGTGCGCGACCTCGGGGTGGAACTGCACGCCGTAGAGCGCGCGGTCGCGGTCCTCGAGCGCGGCGACCGGCGCGCCGGGGGACGTCGCCACCGCGACGAACCCCGCGGGGGGCTCGACGATCGCGTCGCCGTGGCTCATCCAGACCTGCTGCTCGACGGGAAGGTCGGTGAACAGCGGCGACGAGCCCGTGACCGACAACGGCGTGCGGCCGTACTCGCCCGTCCCCGTGCGGCGCACCTCGCCGCCGAGGTCGCGCGCGAGGAGCTGCGCGCCGTAGCAGATGCCGAGCACGGGAACGCCCGCGTCGTACAGCGACGGATCGATCGACGGCGCACCGTCGACGTGCACCGACGCGGGACCACCCGAGAGGATCACCGCCTTCGGACGGCGGGCGAGGATGTCGGAGACGGGCGTCGTGCGCGGGACGATCTCCGAGTACGCGTGCGCCTCGCGCACACGACGGGCGATCAGCTGCGCGTACTGCGCCCCGAAGTCGATCACGATCACGAGGTCGTGATCGTTCACGCTCACCTGCCCATGCCGATGCCCTGGCTGCGTTGGAGGGCCTTGCCCTCGGTCTGCAGCGCGGGCGCGACCATCACCTCGGCCTTCTGGAACTCCTTGAGCGTCTCGTAGCCCGTCGTCGCCATCGACGTGCGCAGCGCGCCGAACAGGTTGAGCGTGCCGTCGTTCTCGTGGGCGGGCCCGACGAGGATCTCCTCGAGCGTCGCCTTCTGGCCCGCGTTGACGCGCGCGCCGCGCGGCAGCGTCGGGTGGAACGTCGCCATGCCCCAGTGGTAGCCGCGGCCGGGCGCCTCGAACGCGCTCGCCAGCGGGGACCCGATCATCACGGCGTCGGCGCCGCACGCGATCGCCTTGGCGACGTCGCCACCGGTGCGCATCCCGCCGTCCGCGATGACGTGCACGTACACGCCGGTCTCGTCGAGGTGACGGATGCGCGCGCCGGCGGCGTCGGCGATCGCGGTCGCCTGCGGGACGCCGATGCCGAGCACGCCACGGCTCGTGCACGCGTGACCCGGGCCGACCCCGACGAGGATGCCGACCGCGCCCGTCCGCATGAGGTGCAGCGCGGTCGAGTACGACGCGCATCCGCCGACGATGACGGGGACCTCGAACTCGCGGATGAACTTCTTGAGGTTGAGCGGCTGGCGGGACGGGTCCTTCGAGACGTGCTCGGCGGAGACGACCGTGCCCTGGATGACGAGGATGTCGAGCTCCGCCTCGAGGACGTGCTTCGCGTACTCCTCGACGCGCTGCGGGGTGAGCGACGCGCACGTCGTCACACCGGCGTCCTTGATCTCGCGGATGCGCCGGCCGATCAGCTCCTCCTTGATCGGCTCCGCGTAGATCTCCTGCATCCGGCGCGTCGCCTTGTCCGCGGGCAGCGACGCGATCTCCTCGAAGACGGCGTCGGGGTCCTCGTAGCGCGTCCAGAGACCCTCGAGGTTGAGGCACGCGAGACCGCCCAGCCGGCCCGTCTCGATCGCGGTGCGGGGCGAGACGACGCCGTCCATCGCGGAGGCGATCAGCGGCAGCTCGAACTTGAACGCGTCGAGCTCCCAGGAGATGTCGATGTCCTCGGGATCGCGGGTCCGCCGGCTCGGCACGATGGCCAGGTCGTCGAATCCGTAGGCCCGTCGTCCGGACTTGCCGATCCCGATCTCGACTTCCACCTGCGACTCCCGTCACCGCCCAGTGGGGAAGGGACAATCGTAACGCTCGGGCCCACGGGACCCGGTGTCCCGACGGTCACAGACGCGGCGCGCTGAGATGTGCGAGGAAGCGGGCGAGGATCCGCGCCGTCGCGCCCCAGACGGTCTCGCCCGGGAGCAGGAAGAACTGGATGACGCGGCCCGGCTGCTCGTCCCCGTCCAGGTCCCACCGCTCCTCGCGATACGCGTCGGGATCGAGGAGCTCCGCGACCGGCACGTCGAACACCGACACGACCTCGTACGGGTTGCGGCGGAGCGCGGGACGGCCGTCGAGCAGGCCGACGAACGGCGTGATCGTGAAGCGCGACGCGACGGTCCCGAGCGAGTCGAGCTCCGCGGCGACCTCGACCGTCGAGCGCTCGAGGCCGATCTCCTCCTGCGCCTCGCGCAGCGCGGCGTGCAGCAGCGACTCGTCGACGTCCGGCTGGTGCTTGCCACCGGGGAACGCGATCTCGCCCTGGTGCGACGGCATCGTCTCCGGCCGCTTCGTCAGGATGACGCGCGCCTCGCCGTCCTCGTCGAAGAACGGCATCAGCACCGCGGCCGGACGGCTCGGGGCGACGGCCGTCAGACGTTGCGGCGGTGGCAGCGCGCGGCACGCGTCACGGATCTCGGCGACCGTGAAGCCGCGCGCGTCGGGCGGGAGCGCGGCCCACGGCGGCGGACCGCCGGGACGGGCGTGCGCCGGGCGCGGGATCCGTTGCGAACCACCCCGCGCCAGCATGGAGCGAGAGTACAAGAGGGCCCCGACCGAACCGGTCGGGGCCCTCGTCACCGGTGGACGGAGCGGCGGCGCCGCTCGCCGCGATCACGTGCAGCCGTTGGCGTTGTTGGCGATCGCCGTGACCGTGTAGCTCGTGCTGCCCGCACCGAGCGTCACCGTGTAGCTCTTCGGCGTCGCCTTGAGGTAGCCGCCCGTCACGAGCGCGTTCACGCTCCCGTACTTGCTGTTGTTCGTCGGGTTCGCGAAGTACGCGTCCTCGGCGGTCTGGATCGTCTGCTTCTCGGTCGTGCAGGAGGTGGACTTGGCGTGGTTCGTCACCCCGGACATCGCGAAGACGACGACGCCGGCGAGGATCCCCATGACGACGATGACGATGAGGAGCTCGGTCAGCGTGAAGCCGTGCTCGCTCCGGCGGTTGCGCGCAGTCAACATGCTCTCTCTCTCGGCCGCTGAGGCGGCGGCTTGAGGGGGAATGCGGCGATTCACCGGGCCGCGCTCCAGTCGTCGACGGTGACTGTCTGCCCGGCGACCGGGGTGTCCAGGAACGAGACGAGCGCGCGGATCCGCCGGTGCCCACTCACCGTGGCCACGAACGCGACCTGCCGGGTCCCGAGCAGCCGGACGGTGCCGTTCGGATCCGCGGACGGGTTGCGCACGACGAACGCCCGGCTCACGACGCCGCGACCGAGCACGACGTGCGCCGTGCGCGCGAGGTCGAGGTCGAGCGACGCCCGCGGCGCGTAGACGGTCCCCTGGATCGCGAGCGGCGAACCGCCCGTGTCGGTGAGGAACGCGCACCCGCCCGGCCCGCCCACGGTCACGCATCCCGCCTGCGCGCGGAGGGCCGGAGGTGTGTAGCGGAACGCGAGCTCGACGCCGTCGAGCTTCTCGGTGACGGGGACGTTCGCGACGGCCGACGCCGCGAACCGGACCGTAAGGCCGCTGCGCTTCGCCGGCGTGTCGACGCACGGCGTGACGTCACCCTCGGCCACCTGCGACGTCTGCGACGCGGGGATCAACACCGTGCACGCCGGCGACCCGTCGCCCGGCGTGACGGTCGCGGTGAGCGCGACGGTGCCGGCGGGCGCGGGCACGGTGCCCGACCCGGGCGCGGCGGTGATCGTGCCGCCGCCGGGCGTGGGGTCGGGCGAGACCGCCGGCGGGGCGGTCACAGGCACCCAGACGCCCGCCGGCTCGTTCGCGGGCGGCGCGGGGACCGGGTTGGGCGGCGCAGGGATCGGCACGCCGACCGGCCACGCGATGCGACCGGGCCGGCCGGCGACCATCGCGCCCGGGCCGGGCGTCTCCGCGTGCGCGACGCGCAACGTCACCTGCAGCGAGGCCGCGCCTCCGGGCAGCACCGGCATCGCGTAGCCGCCGAGGTCGAGCGCCGCGACGCTCGGCGGCGCACCGGTCGGGTCGACCGCGCCCGGTGCAGCCGCCGCGAGGACGGCGGTCGCGTTGCTCGGTGTGTTCGTGATCGCCTTCGCGTTGCCCGGTGACGTGTACGCGGTCGTCTGCGCGACCTGCGTGACGGTCGCGGCGCGCGCGGCCGTGATCGTCTGCGCGGGCGTGGATCCCGTCTGCAGCCCGTAGATCGCGAGCTGTTGCGCGGTGCGGCTCGGCGTCGCGCAGAGCTCGACCTTCCCGCCGCCGACGGCGAAGCGGCTCCCGCCGCCGAACACGAACGTCACGCCGGCGTTCGGCGCCGGATCCGTCTCCGTCTTGCACCCGCCCGGGTTCGGGACGGCCGGACGCCCGGTCGGCGCCCAGCCGTTCGGTGTGCCCCCGACCACGTTCACGCTGGGGTCGTCGACCGACCACACGGCCGGGTGCGTCGGGTCGAGATCGAAGTCGAAGTAGTACGTGCCGGGCTGGAACCACGCGAGCAGCCCCGGGCACCCGCCGCTCATGAGCGACGACAGCCCGGCGGCGTCGTCGTAGAAGCCGGGCGAGAACGACACCGTGCTGTTCGGGCCGGGGCACGCCGGGACGGCGCGGTACGTCGGCAATGTCTTCAGCGGGGACGCGTACGCGGGGTCCGTGCCGGCCGGGTCGTTCGTCGGCCCGAGGTTGCACTGCACGCTCGTCGCGCTGATCGTCCCGGTGCAGGCGCCCCGCGCCTTCACGACGTTGCCGGTGTCGTCGAGCTTCCCCGGGACCGAGATCGTGTTGCTGGAGAACACCGCTCCGGCGACGTGGAGCGTCCCTCCCCCGACGACGGTGACGCCGTCGGACGCGGACGTCCCGAGCGTCAGGATCGCGTCGCGCGGCGCGTTCACGCCCGGTGTGACGACACCGCTACCGGCCTGGCCCGTGCACGTGACGGTGACGGGCGTCGCGTCGACGTCGGGGACGCTGAACGTCGGGCACGTGCCGCCGATCGCGGGATCGCGCCCCGCGGTCGCGCGCGTCCGGACGTACTGGATCGCGCCCTGCACCGCGCCATCCGCCGCGTAGGACGCGGCGCGCTCCGCACGCACCGACCCGGTGCTGCGCAACCCGATCGAGCCGTAGCCCAGCACGATCGTGCCGAGCACGCCGACGAACGACACGAGCACGAGCGCGAACATCAGGCTCGCACCGGCCTCGCCGCGAGCGGGCCGGGTCATGCCGACCGCCGCGTGCCGAGCAGGCGGAACGTGTTGCCGCTCGTCTGCGTCACCGTCAGCGTGACCGACGAAGGCGCGTTGCACGACGGCGTGCACACGACCGAGGGGTTCGCCGCCGCGAGACCGGTCACGATCGTCGCGGTCTCGACGGGCGGCCCGCCCCGACACAGCGTGCGGACGAGCGTGCGGTCACCCGAGACGGTGCGGACGACGTAGGAGGCGGCCGACGACGGCGAGACGTCGTCGCTCCAGCGGAACGTCACGACGGACGGCCCGCCACCGCCGCACGGCGACGAGTCGTTCGCCGTGACCGTCGCCGCGCTCGCGACGTCCTCGGCGAAGTACGTCGCCGCGATCTGGGTGCCGTGCGCGTCGGTGAAGCGCTGCGACGCGGCGACCGTCGTGTGCACGCCGGTCGAGATCGCGACCCCGAGCGGGAACATGACGAACCCGAGCACCGCGATCGCGACGAGCAACTCGACCAACGTGAAACCGTGTTCGATCGTCGCGCTCGTGTTCATTGGTCGCGCTCGCCGCTCCTGCGCCAACAGGCGCTTGCATCCCGCGTGCGCGAACAAGTCGCTCATGACACGCGCTTGAGGACGTCGACGGTCTCCGTCACGTGGCCGTCGGTGGCGCTGAGCGTGAGCCGTTGCAGCCCGTTGTCGGGACTCGGGCACGTGCCGAGCCAGCCTGCGGGGGTCTTGCCGTCCCAGTACTGCACCGCGGTGATCGACGCCTGCCATCCCGACGGCGGGGTGTACGACGGCCGGTAGCTCGAGGTCGTGGCGCACGGGACGTACGTGACCGTGCGGCTCAGCACGGCCTCGGCCTCGTCGCGCAGGACGGTCTCGGCGGTCGCGCGGCCCTGCTGCTCGCCCGACGACCGCACCGCGAGCGCGATCCCGCCCAGGATGCCCGTCAACGTGATCCCGACGACCGCGATCGTGACGAGGATCTCGACCAGCGTCTCGCCGCGCTCGCCGCGGTGCCCGCGGGCCATCGCTAGTGGAGCGTCCCGGACTGGAACGCGCCGTACATCGCCTGCACGAGCGCGATCGCGACGAACCCGACGATGCCGCCCATCAGCACGATGACCGCGGGCTCGAACAGCGTCGTGAGGCGCTTCACCCGGTGCAGCACCTCCTGCTCGTAGTAGTCCGCGGCCGTGCGCAGCTGCGCGTCCATCGTCCCGGTGGTCTCGCCGACGAGCAGCATCTGGCCGGCGGCGTCCGGGAACAGGCCGGTGTCGACGACGGGCCGCGCGATCCCGTTCCCCTCGAGCATCTCGTCGCGTGCCGCGTACAACGCGCGACGGAAGACCCGGTTGTGCGCGCCGTCGGCGGCCGCGTTCATCGCGGCCGCGACCGACACGCCGGACGCGATCATCGCCGACAGCACGCGGCAGAACCGCTCGACGGCGACGTATCGCGCGACCGTCCCGACGACCGGCAGCTTCAGGAGCAGCGCGTCGCGCGCGTACCGTCCTCGCTTCGTTCGCACGACGAGCGCGGTCAGCACGACGACGGCCGCGACGCTCCCGAGGATCACGGCCCACCACGACTCGAAGAACCGCGCGATCGACAGCAGCAGGCGAGTGAAGAGCGGCAGCTTCGCGCCGAGCTCGGAGAAGAACCGCTCGAACTTCGGGAGCACGAACGCGACGAGCAACGCGACCGTCGCCATGGACATCACGAGGATGACGGACGGGTACACGAGGGCGGCACGCACTGCTCGGCGGGTCGTGAGGTCGCGCTCGATGTAGTCCGACAGCCGGTCGAGGACGGAGTCGAGGTTCCCGGTGAGCTCGGCCGAGCGCAGCATCGGCACGAAGTAGGGCGGGAAGCGCGCGGCGTGGACCGCGACGGCGTCGGAGAGCGTCTCGCCGCGGCGCAGCCGGTCGGACACGTCACGCAGGACGCGGCCGAACAGCTTCTTCTGCTCCGCCGCGAGGAGGTCGATCGCCTGGATGATCGGGATGCCGGAGCGAACGAACGCCGCGAGCTGGCGTGCGAACAGCATCGTCTGCTCGGGCTTCACCTTCTGGGTGGTGAGCTCGATCTGGTTCGGGTTGCGCCGCTCGTCGAGCTTCGCGATCTCGAGCTCGCGCTCGAGCAGCGCCAGGCGCGCGCTGGTCTCGTTCGGCGCGTCGAGGGTGCCTCGGACCTTCTTGCCCTCGCCGTCGACGGCTGCGTATCGGAACTTCGGCACGCGCGCTCCCGACGTCAGATCAGGTAGACGCCGCGGAGGATCTCGGCGATCGTGGTGACGTCCTCCTCGACGAGCCGCAGCGCTTCCTCGCGCATCGGCACCATCCCCTGCTCGACCGCGAGCTCGCGGATGCGGTCGTGCGACGAGCTCGACACGATCAGGTCGCGCATCTCGTCCGTGCAGCGCAGGAGCTCGAACACGCCGATGCGGTCCTCGAAGCCGGTGTGCGAGCAGAAGTTGCACCCGGCCCCGTGCCAGAACTCGCTCTTGGACGAGCTCGACGCGTGCTCGTAGAACATGCGCTCCTCGGGCGTCGGCTCGTAGCGGACCCGGCAGTGCGTGCACGTACGGCGGACGAGCCGCTGGGCGACGATGCCGAGCACCGAGGACGCGATCAGGAACGACTCGAGCCCCATGTCGAGGAACCGGTGCAACGCGGAGGCGGCGTCGGTCGCGTGGATCGACGACAGCACGAAGTGACCGGTGAGCGCGGACTGCACCGCGATGCGGGCCGTCTCGACGTCGCGCATCTCGCCGACGAGGATCACGTCCGGGTCCTGGCGCAGGATCGACTTGAGCCCGTCGGCGAACGTCACGCCCGCCTGCTCGTTGATCTGGATCTGGTTGATCGACGGGAACACGTACTCGACCGGGTCCTCGATCGTCGTGAGGTTGCGGTCGGGTGTGTTCAGCTGGGCGAGCGTCGCGTACAGCGTCGTCGTCTTGCCGCTGCCCGTCGGGCCGGCGACGATCACCATCCCGTAGGGGTGACGCGTCAGCGCGGAGTAGGTCGCACGGGTCGAGTCCGGCATGCCGAGCTGGTCGAGCTCGAACAGCGAACGGCTCTTGTCGAGCAGGCGCAGCACGGCCTTCTCGCCGTGGATCGTCGGCACGGTCGACACACGCACGTCGAGGTCGCGACCGTCGATCGTCATCTCGAGCTGACCGTCCTGGGCGCGGCGACGCTCGACGATGTTCATGCCCGCGAGCACCTTGATGCGGCTGACGACCGCGGGACCCATCTCGGCGGGCAGCGCCTGGACCTCGTGCAGCGCGCCGTCGATGCGGAACCGGACGCGCACCACGTCACCCTGAGGCTCGAGGTGGATGTCCGACGCACGGTCGCGCAGCGCCTGCGTGATGACGAGGTTCACGACCTGCACCACGGGCGCGTGGTCGTCGGCCACCTCGACCTGCGGTCCGGCCGTACGCGCGCGCACGCCACCGACCGCCTCGAACCTGCGCACCTGCTCGTCGACGCCGGCGAGCGCGCGGTACGAGCCGTCGATCGCGCGCGCGATGTCGGACGGCGGTGCGATCACGAGCACGACGGGACCGCCGACGGCCTGCGACAAGACGCGGTACGCGTCGTGCTCCTCGGAGTCCGCGACCGCGATCAGCAGACCGTCGGGTGTCTCGCGGATCGGGATCGCGTGCATGCTGCGGGCCACGCTCTCGGGCAGCCGCTCGAGCGCGGACGCCTCGGGAACGTCCTGACGGAGGTCGACGAGGGGCAGGCCCTGCTGCTCGGAGAGCACGCGCGCGAGGTCGCGCTCGTCGAGCATGCCCAGCTTGACGAGCACGGAGCCCAGCCGCCCGCCCGAGGCGGACTGCTCGAGCAGGCCCTCCATGAGCTCCGCCTGCGAGACGAGCTCCTGCTCGACGAGCAGGTCGCCGAGCCGGCGGGTCGGTTGCGCACCGGCGGCCGGTGCGGACGACGACGGTTCGGGCGCGACGGCGCGAGCGTCGTCGTCGACGGCCGTCTGCCCGCGACGCAGTCTCACAGCGGTCCCATCTCGTCGTGTGCGCGGTCCGCGCAGCCGGTGGTCACGATCGCCTCGCCGTCCGATCCCCTCGTCCCCGCAGCGGGGAAGCGAGCCGTCACCTGTTCGTCGGCGCGTCGGCCGTCCGCTTGAGAGGGGACCGGGCCGGGAACGGCCCGGTCCGAGGTCCCGAGCGCTGCCGATTCGGACATTCCGCCGACATTTCGCTCAACGACGCCGGCGTCCTGCCGATGCAGGGAACCGTGAGCAGGGGCAGAACGGGGACCGGCGGCGCGCCCGAGCGCCGCGCCCGGGCGGCACGCCGTGCCGTCGCGGCACTGGGTGTCGCGGCGGTCGTCGCCGTCGCCGGGGGCTGCAGCTCCTCCTCGTCGAAGGCGACCGGCACGGTGGTCGACGTCCGGATCAGGGACTTCGCCATGCAGCCGTCGCGTACGTCGGTGCCCGCGGGTTCGGTGACGTTCGACGTCGCCAACGCGGGGCCGTCGACCCACGAGTTCCACGTCGTACGGACGGACCTGCCCGGGAACGCGTTGCCGCTGCGGCCCGACGGGCTGTCCGTCAACGACCAGTCCGCGCAGCTGCACTCCGTCGGCGAGGTGGACGAGGTGAAGCTCGACGGCCACGCGCGCCTGACGCTCGACCTGCCTCCGGGCCACTACGTCGCGTACTGCAACCTCGAGGGCCACTACCTCGGCGGCACGTACACGCAGTTCGACGTGTCGGGACCGCGGTCATGAGCTGGCAGATCGCCGAGCTGCGCGCCAAGGGCCGGCCCGCGCCGGGCGAGGCGGGGCTCGTGCACCGGCTGAAGCACGCGCTGTGGCGGAACCGGATCGTCATCGGCTCCGTCATCACGCTCGTCGTCTTCCTCGTCGCGATGATGTGGTACGTCGTCGGCGCGCTGGAGCGCGAGCGCAACACGCCGCTGCTCGTCAACGTGACGACGCGCCAGCGCACGCTCGTCGAGCGCTACATCAAGGACCTCGTGCTGCAGTCGGACGGCGTGCAGACCGACCCGGACGAGAGCGCGGCGATCCTGCGCCAGAGCGCGCAGGCACTGCTGCACGGCGGCGAGGTGCCGTCGCCGAACGGCAACCCCGAGCAGACCGTCCGCATCCCCGCCGTGAGCGGCGCGCACGCGCGGGCCAAGCTCGAGCACGAGCAACGCCTGATCGAGACGCTGACGCAGCACGGCGAGGTCCTGCTCTCGGTGCAGAAGGGCACGCCGCAGTACGCGGCCGACCTCCAGCAGCTCCGGGTGCTGGGCGCCGAGCTCTCGAGCGTCACCGGTGACGCCGCCAACCAGATCACGGTCGACGCCCACGCCGCGTTGGGCCGGCTCGCCGCGATGGCCGTCATCCTCGGGTCGATCGGCGGCCTCGCCACGATCGTGCTCGTCGTCTTCCTCCGCCGCGCGGCGAAGCGTGAGTCCGAGCGGTTCCGCACGCTGGTGCACAACTCGACCGACATGATCACCGTCGTCAGCCTCGAGGGCCTGACGCTCTACCAGAGCCCGTCGATGCGCAACGTCCTCGGCTACGAGCCGTACGAGACGGTCGGCGCGGACGCGTCGCTGCTCGTGCACCCGAACGACCTCGAGCGCATGGCCGAGCAGCTGACGCCGATCGTCGAGGTTCCGGGCACGACCGCCGACGTCGCCTATCGCGCGCGGCACCGTGACGGGACGTGGCGCGACCTCGAGGGCACCGCGACGAACCTGACGAAGGACAAGACCGTGCGCGGTCTGGTCATCAACGTGCGCGACGTGACCGAGCGCAACCGCGCCGCGGAGGAGCTCGCGACGGCGCGTGACCAGGCGATGGAAGCGTCGCAGATGAAGTCGCAGTTCCTCGCGACGATGAGCCACGAGATCCGCACGCCGATGAACGCGGTCATCGGCCTCACCGAGCTGCTGCTCGACACCCGCCTCGACGGCGAGCAGCGCGAGTACGCGGCCGGCGTGCAGGTCGCCGCGGAGGGACTGCTCGGCATCATCAACGACATCCTCGACTTCTCGAAGATCGAGGCCGGCAAGGTCGAGATCGAGGAGGTCGACCTCGACCTCGTGCTGCTCGTCGAGACCGTCGCGGGGCTGCTCGGCGACGTCGCGAACGCGAAGGACATCGAGCTCATCGGGTTCTGCGCGCCCGACGTGCCGACCGCGCTGCGCGGCGACCCAGTCCGCCTGCGCCAGGTCCTCGTGAACCTCGTGTCGAACGCGGTGAAGTTCACGCCCGACGGTGAGGTCGTGCTGCAGGTGACCCGCATCGCGGAGTCGGACGACGACGTGCGGTTGCGCTTCGAGGTCCGCGACACCGGCATCGGCATCGCGCCCGACGACCAGGTACGCCTGTTCGAGCCGTTCTCGCAGGCCGACGCGTCGACGACCCGCCGCTTCGGCGGCACGGGCCTCGGCCTGGCGATCACGAAGGAGCTCGTCCAGATGATGGGCGGCGAGCTCCAGTTGCAGAGCGAGGTCGACGCGGGCAGCACGTTCTGGTTCGAGCTCACCATGCCGAAGCAGGCCGGCGCCGGTCCGACGTTCCCGGTGCAGGAGCTCGGCTCGCTGCGCGTGCTCGTCGTCGACGACAACGCGACGAACCGGCTGATCCTCCGCCAGCAGCTCCGCTCGTGGGGCATGGAGCCCGCCGAGGCGGAGGACGGCGTCGCCGCGCTGGAGGAGCTGCGGGCCGCGGCCGCGCAGGGCCGCGCGTACGACCTCGTCATCCTCGACTTCAACATGCCGCGGATGGACGGGCTGCAGCTCGCGTCCGCGATCATGGCCGATCCCGACCTGCGGCACGCGCGCCTGTTCCTGCTCAGCTCGGCCGCGCAGCGACTCGGCGGCGACGCCGCGCGCGCACACGGCCTGTCGGGGTGCCTGACGAAGCCGGTCCGCCAGTCCGAGCTGTTCAACCTGATCGTCACCGGGATCAACGCGGACGCGGCACCGCTCGTGGAGCAGGCCGCGCGTCACCCCCGCCGGCGCGAGGCGTCGCGCACGGATGGCGCGCAGATCCTGCTCGTCGAGGACAACAGCATGAACCAGCTCGTGGCGTCGCGGATCCTCGACAAGCTCGGGTACCGCGTCGACATCGCGGGCAACGGCCGGGAGGCACTCGCCGCGCTGGCCAACAAGCGCTACGCGGCGGTCCTGATGGACTGCCAGATGCCCGAGATGGACGGGTACGACGCGACACGCGAGCTGCGCCGCCGCGAAGGTGTGAGCCGGCACACCCCGGTCATCGCGATGACGGCCGCCGCGATGGAGGGCGACCGCGAGCTGTGCATCGAGGCCGGGATGGACGACTACATCACCAAGCCCGTGCGCGCCGACGCGATCGAGCAGGCCCTGCGCCGCTGGATCGCGGACGACCGGGACCAGGTGGTGCAGGACGACGCGCCCGCGGCGCCCGAGGCGCCGCAAGACGACGACGCGCCGCACGACGACGACGTGCACGACGACGGCACGCCCGTCCTCGACGCGTCGCGCATCTCGACGCTGCGTGACCTCGACAGCGGCGACGGCGAGCTGCTGAGGCTGCTCGTCGAGGAGTACGCGAACGACGCGCGCGCGCAGCTCGACACGCTGCACGCGGCGTTGGCCGAGGGTGACCCCCACACGGTCGAGCGGGCCGCACACACCGTGAAGGGCGCGAGCGCCAACATCGGCGCGACGCGCTTGGCCGAGCTGTGCCGCGAGCTCGAGGCCCTCGGACGCGCCGCCGCGCTCGGCAGCGCGCGCGAGCTGCTCGACCGGATCGAGACGGAGTTCGACAACGTTCGCCACGCCCTGGGCGTGGAGCTCGCGAGGAGCTGAGATGCGCGTCCTGGTCGCCGACGACGACACGACCTGCCGCCTCGTGCTGAAGGCCGCGGTCGAACGGCTCGGTCACGAGTGCGTCACGGCATCCGACGGTCAGGAGGCCTGGGACCTCATCACCGGCGCGCGCTTCGACGTGCTCATCACCGACTGGATGATGCCGGGCCTCGACGGCCCCGAGCTGTGCCGCCGCGTCCGTCACGACAACCACGGGACATACACCTACATCGTCCTCGCGACGTCGCTCGGCGAGCGCGAGCACGTCGTGGCCGGCATGCAGGCCGGCGCGGACGACTACCTGACGAAGCCGCTCGACCCGTTCGACGTGCAGACGCGCCTGATCGCCGCGGACCGCGTGACCGGCCTGCACAAGCAGGTGAAGGACTTCCAGGCCGCGCTCGAGCAGGCCAACGGCGAGCTCCAGCAGCTGGCTCGTACGGACGCGCTGACGCAGATCGGGAACCGGCTGCGGCTGCACGAGGACCTCGTCGCGATCCACGACCGGGCCGAGCGCTACGGGCACGGCTACTGCGTCGCGATCTTCGACCTCGACTACTTCAAGTCGTACAACGACACGTACGGCCACCTCGCGGGCGACGAGGCGCTGCGCAAGGTCGCGCGCACGCTCGCCGCGTACTGCCGAAGCGGTGACGGGACGTACCGCTACGGCGGCGAGGAGTTCGTCGTCGTGCTGTCGGACCAGACCCTCGACAGCGCGATCCCCGCCGTGGACCGGTTGCGCGAGGCGATCGCGGAGCTGCGCGTCCCGCACGCGGGCCGACCCGACCCGCAGGTCGTCACCATCAGCGCGGGTGTCGCGAGCTGGCGGCCGGGCGGCGAGACGTCCACCGAGATGCTCGAGCGCGCCGACGGCGCGCTGTACCGGGCGAAGCTCGGCGGCCGCAACCGTGTGATGGCGGACGAGGACTCGGCGAACGCGGCCTGAGCGGTCGCGCGCGACGGCCCGGCGCGCCATACTCCCCGGACTCGAACACGGGGGGTCCACATGCCGGGTCTCAACCTCGCGTCCTGCTGGGAGTCGATCGCGGACGCGCTGCCCGACCGTCCCGCGCTCGTCCACGGCGACCGCCGCGTCACGTGGTGCGAGCTCGACGAGCGATCGGCACGGCTGGCGTCCGCGTTCGCGGACCTCGGACTGGGGCCGGACTCGAAGGTCGCGCTCTACCTCTACAACTCGAACGAGTACATGGAGGCGACCAACGCGGCGTTCAAGCTGCGCGCCGCGCACGTGAACGTGAACTACCGGTACCTCGAGGACGAGCTGGAGTACCTCCTCGACAACGCGGACGCCGAGGTGCTCGTGTTCCACGGCGCGCTCGGCGAGCAGGTCGCGAAGGTGCGCGACCGCCTGCCGCAGCTGCGCGCGGTGATCCAGGTCGACGACGGCAGCGATCTCGTCGACGGCGCACTCCGCTTCGAGGACGCGATCCTGTCGCACGACCCGATGCCGCGCGTCGAGCGGACCGGTGACGAGCTCTACATCCTCTACACGGGCGGCACGACCGGGATGCCGAAGGGCGTCATGTGGCGCAACGAGGACCTGTACCACGCGCTCGCACCCGCGACGTTCGGGCTCGTCGGCGAAGCCGTCCCCGACGACCCCCGCGACGTCGGCGGTGCCGCGGCACGCGTCGCGTCGTCGGGACTGACGCCCGTGCACGTCCCCGCGTCACCGCTCATGCACGGGACCGGGTTCATGACGACGGTCCAGACCATGCTCCTCGGCGGCACGGTCGTCACGCTCGAGCAGCGTCACTTCGACGCGCACGAGCTGTGGCGCGTCGTCGAGCAGGAGCACGTGACACAGATGGCGATCGTCGGCGACGCGTTCGCGAAGCCCATGGTGCGCGCGCTCGAGGAGGCCGAGGCCCGGGGCGAGCCGTACGAGCTGTCGTCGCTGCGGTTGATGGTGAGCTCGGGCGTCATGTGGAGCGCGCCGGTGAAGGAGGCGCTGCTGCAACGCGGGTCGTTCCTGTGCTTCGACTCGCTCGGGTCGAGCGAGGGCGTCGGCTTCGCCGGGTCGATCTCCGCGTCGGGGTCGGAGGTGCGCACGGCCCGCTTCACGATCGGCGAGCACACGAAGGTGCTCACCGAGGACGGCCGCGCGATCGAGCCCGGGTCCGACGAGATCGGCCTGCTCGCGCTCTCGGGCCCCCTGCCGCTCGGGTACTACAAGGACCCGGACAAGTCGGCGGCGACCTTCCGCACGTTCGCCGGCGTCCGCTACTCGATCCCCGGCGACTGGGCCCGCGTCGCCGCGGACGGCTCGGTCGAGCTGCTCGGGCGCGGGTCGGTGTCGATCAACACCGGGGGCGAGAAGGTCTTCCCCGAGGAGGTCGAGGAGGCGTTGAAGCTGCACGACGGCGTCGCGGACGCGCTCGTCGTCGGCGTGCCCGACGACCGCTTCGGCGAGGCGGTCACCGCGGTCGTGACCGCGCGCGCCGGGACCACGCTCGACGCCGACGACGTGAAGCAGGCGGTGCGCAAGCACCTCGCCGCGTTCAAGCAGCCCCGCCGGATCGTCGTCGTCGACGCGATCCCCCGCGGGCCCAACGGCAAGGCGGACTACGCGTGGGCCCGCCGCACCGCGCTCGAGGAGCTCGGTGTCACTCCCGAGTGACACCGACACGACGGGGCTCGCGCCGATGCTCGATTCAGATGCCCGTGAGTCCCGCCAGGGGGTACTCCAGGGAATCTGAATCGCGTTCGGACCGCGCTCGGCGGTCCCGCGGGACCGCCCCGGACGACGTCCGGACGCGGAACGGGCGGCGCCCGGAGGCACCGCCCGTCGTGAGGGACCGCTCGGAGCCGGTCCTACTTCTTGGCCTTCTTGCCCGCCTCGGCGCTCGTCTTGGCCAGCACGTCGCGGCTCGACAGGATGAGCAGGTCCTCGCCGTCGACCGTGATCTCGGTGCCGCCGTACTTCGAGTAGACGACGACGTCGCCGACCGCGATGTCGAGCGGGATGATCTCGCCGGTCTGCTCGGAGCGCTTGCCCGGTCCGACCGCGAGCACCTCGCCCTGCTGCGGCTTCTCCTTCGCGGTGTCGGGGATGACCAGCCCGCTGATCGTGGTCTCCTCCGCGTCGGCGGTCCGGACGACGATCCGGTCCTCCAGCGGCTGCAGCTTCATCGATGAGCCTCCTCGGGCGTTGCCGTTCTGGTGTGCAGTTCGGGGTTGCGTGGTGCCGGAGTGTCGCCCCGTCGCCGGTTAGCACTCGGGCGGGGCGAGTGCTAACGCCAACGTAGCAGCCGCCCCCGCGTGCGGCAAGGTGTCAGCGGGCCGTGAGTGGCAGGTTGGGATCGATCCCGGCGGACAGCGGCGTCGGCCCGTCCTCCACGAGGCGGCGGTAGCCCGTCGCCGCGATCATGGCGGCGTTGTCGGTGCACAGCGCGAGGCTCGGGAGGCACACCGGCCAGCCGGTCTCCGTCGACACGTCGAGCAGGCGGGCCCGCAGCCGGGAGTTCGCCGCGACGCCGCCCCCGACGACGAGCGCCTTCGCGTCGCACTCGTCGGCGGCGGCGAGGAGCTTCGCGACGAGCACGTCGACGACCGCCTCCTGGAACGAGGCGGCGACGTCGCGCACGTCGTCGTCGGGATGACGGCGCACATGGTTGACGACGGCGGTCTTCAGCCCCGAGAACGAGAACCCGAACGCGTCGTCGATCATCGGGCGCGGGAACGAGACGGCTTCGGGATCGCCCTCGGCCGCGACCCGGTCGATCGCCGGCCCGCCCGGGTACCCGAGGCCGAGCAGCCGCGCGACCTTGTCGAACGCCTCGCCCGCGGCGTCGTCGACGGTCTGCCCGAGGACGCGATAGCGATCGAAGTCGTCCATCGCGACGACCATGGTGTGCCCACCCGACACGACGAGCACCGCGATCGGCGGGTTCAGGTCGGGCTCCTCGAGCCACGCCGCGCGCAGGTGCGCCTCGAGATGATTGACGCCGACGTACGGCACGTCGGCGACGAGCGCGATCGCCTTCGCCGCGCTCACACCGACGAGCAGCGCGCCGGCCAGGCCCGGTCCGTGGCACGCGGCGACCGCGTCGAGGTCGCCGACCTCGGTGCCCGCCTCGACGAGCGCCTCCGCGACGACGGGGTTGACGAGCTCGACGTGCGCGCGGCTCGCGATCTCGGGCACCACGCCGCCGAAGCGCGCGTGCAGGTCGACCTGGCTCGACACGACCGACGACAGCACGTCGCGACCGTCCTCGACGACCGCGGCCGCGGTCTCGTCGCAGCTCGTCTCGATGCCGAGTACCTTCACCGCTTCACCACGTCTCCCGCTCTCGGCCCGACGGGCCGGGCCGCTCGGGCCCTCGCTTCCGCTCGCCTCACGGCTCGCTCGCTACGACGTCTCCCGCTCTCGGCCCGACGGGCCGGGCCGCTCGGGCCCTCGCTTCCGCTCGCCTCACGGCTCGCTCGCTACCAGCGCTTCGGGGGCTCGACCACGGTGCGGCCCGGGACCTGGCGCTCGAGCCCGTCGAGCAGCTCGGAGTACTCGGGCTGGTCGACCTCGTGCGCCCACATCACGAGCGCGTCCTCGTTCGTCTCCGCGTAGTAGTTCTTGCGCACGCCGACGGGACGGAAGCCGAACCGGCGGTACATGTCCTGCGCGGCATGGTTCGCCATGCGCACCTCGAGCGTGAGGCTCGTCGCGCCACGGTCGACGGCCTCGCGTGCCGCCGCGAGGAGCAGCCGCGTCCCGATCTTGTGACGGTGCCACCGCGGGTCGACCGCGATCGTCGTGATGTGACCGTCGTCGACCGTCATCATCAGCCCGGCGTAGCCGACGACCTCGCGACCGACGCGCGCGACGAAGTACGCCCGTGTCGAGCGCAGCGCGAGCTCGCTCAGGAACAGCGACATGCTCCACGGGCGCGGGTACACCTCGGACTCGATGCGCAGCACCGACCGCAGGTGACGTCGTCGCATGGGAACGACGTGGACCTCGAGCGTCTGCGCCTCCGGTACCGCGGCCATCACGTCACGCTCGCCACGCGCTCGAGCTCGATCTCGGCGTCGCTCTTCCGCAGGTACACGGGCGCGACCTCGGAGGCGGCGCAGAACTCCTCGCGCTGGTACCGCGCGGCGGCCAGCTCGAGCAGCGACGACGCGTCCGGCCACGAGCGTCCCGGCCCCGTGAGCTCGACGCGGTCCAGTCCGGCGAACCGGTCGCGGTGGAGCACCGCACCTTCCCCGGCGAGCAGCACCTCGTCGCCGCGTGCGGACAGCTCGCAGGCGAGGTCGTCGGGCGAACCCACCTCGTACTCCGACACGCGCTGCACCCCGCCGGGGACGGGGACGTACATCGCGTAGAAGACCTCCCGGCGGCGCGCATCGAGCACGGCCACGATCGCCCGGGACGCGAACCGCAGCGGGTACGCGACGAGATCCAGGCTGGCGACCGGGACGACGGGGATCCGCAGCGACTGCGCCATCACCTTCGCGGTCGTCACACCGACGCGCAGGCCGGTGAACAGTCCCGGCCCCACTCCGACTGCGATCGCGGCGAGGTGGTCGAGGCGCGTGCCCGTCTCGTCGCACAGGTACTGGATCGCGGGCGCGAGCTGCTCGGCGTGGCGCTGCCCGCCGACGAGCGCGATCTCGCCCGCGACGTCACCATCCGCGCCGATCGCGACGCTCACACGCGGCGTCGACGTGTCGATCCCGAGCAACAGCATCGTCAGCCTCGCGCCGCGTCGGCCGTCGCGAGCGTGCGAAGCCGCTCGTCCACCCGTGCGAGCCGGGCCGGCCAGTCACCAGCCGACGCTCGGAACGTGATCGCCCGCTCGTCGTCGTCGTGGTCGTCGTCGGCGGGCGCGCGCTCGAGACGGACCTCGAGCCGGTCTGGCGCGAGCGCACCGCCGGCGAGGTCACCCCACTCGACGATCGTCACGGCGTCGGTGCCCGCGATCTCGTCGAGCGCGAGGTCGATGACCTCCTGTACGCGCGCCAGGCGGTAGAGGTCGGCGTGGACGACGCGCATCCGCCCGGCGTACTCGCGCACGAGCGTGAACGACGGGCTGAGGACGGGCTCGCGCACCCCGAGCGCCGCGGCGACGCCCTGGGCGAACGCGGTCTTCCCGGCGCCGAGATCGCCCGCGAGGACGACGACGTCGCCGGCACGCAGCACGCTCGCGAGCGCGGCCGCGACCGTGCGCGTCTCCTCGACCGAACGTGTGTGCACATTCACGCGCGTGTGCCTCCCGGGCCCATACGCGCGAGCGCGCGCTTCGCGACGACGAAGTCCGAGCGCGCCTGCGCGAGCGCGGTACCACCGCTGCGCAGCACGGCCGATGGATGCAGCGTGGGGATCAACGTCGCGTCGCCGAACGGGAACTCGCGCCCGCGCAGCCGGGTGATCCCCTCCTTCGTGTCGAGCAGGAGCTTGGTCGCGAAGTTGCCGAGCGTGACGACGACGCGGGGCCGCACGAACCCGAGCTGCGCGGCCAGCCACGGCCGGCACGACTCGATCTCGACCGGCTGCGGATCCCGGTTGCCGGGGGGCCGGCACTTCACGACGTTCGCGATGTAGACGTCGTCGCGCGTCATGCCGATGTCGCCGATCAGCTTCGTCAGGAGCTGGCCGGCGCGGCCGACGAACGGCACGCCCTGCCGGTCCTCCTCCGCGCCCGGTCCCTCGCCGACGAACATCAGGTCGGCGTCCGGGTCACCCGTGCCGAACACGACCTGGGTGCGCCCGTCCGCGAGCGCGCACCGGGTGCACGCCAGCACCTCACGTTCGAGGTCGGCGAGCGAGTCGAAGTCGGGAGCGGGGAGGTCGAGGGCCACGGCGGCTCGCACGGGCGGGGTCGGCCGTCGATGCTACCGGCCCCGGGACCGCTCCGATCCCGGGCCGGCCGTGTCGTCGCCGGGCGGCCGCACCGCGTTGCGGACCGCCTCCGCGACGACGTCGGCCGTCGCGATCCGCAACCGGTCGACGTGGCCCTCCTGCACGCCCGTCGCGAGGACGAACGCGACGTCGCCGTCGAAGCGCGTGTGCGAGGGCTGCAGCGCGCGTGCGAGACCGTGGTGCGCGCTCTGGGCCACGAGGAGGCACTCGGTCTTCGTCAGCGCGGCATCCGTCGCGACGACGGCGAGCGTCGTGTGCTCGAGGGGCCCGAGTGCCGGGGACGGGAACGGCGGCGCGTCCGGCGGCGCGGTCGACCCCGCGAGCACGCGACCGTCACGGTCGACGACGTCACCGACCGCGTTGACCACGACGAGGGCACCGACGACCGCGCTCCCCGCCGGCGCGCTCGCGCTGCCCATGCCACCCGCGACGGAGTGCTCGGGTCCGTGCCACTTGCCGATCGTGGCGCCGCGCCCGACGCCGACACGCCCGTCGACGACGGGTTCGTCGCGCTCCGCGGCGACGGCGGCCGCGTACCCCTGCTCGGGACCGGGACGCTCGCCACCGGACGCGACGAGGTCGAAGATCGCCGCGGCCGGCACGATGGGCACCGGCCCGCCGCCCGTCGCGTACCCCGTGTCGCGTTCGGCGAGGAACCGCATGACGCCGTCGGCCGTCGCGAGCCCGAACGCCGAGCCGCCGGTCAGCACGATCGCGTCGACACGGGCGACGAGCTTCGTCGGATCGAGCAACGCGGTCTCTCGGGTCGCCGGCGCTCCACCACGGACCTCGGCCGACCCGACCGTGCCGTCAGGAGCGAGGACGACGGTCACGCCCGTCCCCGGCCCCGTCCAGCTCCCGACGCGTACGCCGGCGACGTCGGTGATCGCGCCCCGGCCGCCCGCCACGTTGGCTAGACCACTTCGCGGCGGGGGCGACCGGCCCCGACCGTCCGGGCGAAGTCGACGATCAGGCGGTCGACCTCGTCGGCGCGCTCGAGCATGAGCATGTGTCCGGCGCCCTCGAACGTCTCCAGGCGCGCGCCCGGGATCGTCGCCGCGATGCGCCGCGACTCGGCCGGCGGCGTGATCACGTCCGCCGTCCCCGACAGCACGAGGGTCGGCAGGTCGATGCGACCGATGTCGGGGACCAGATCGAGACCGAGCAGCGCGCGCGTCGCCAGTCGCGTGGTCTCCGGGTCGCACGACTCGATCATCTGCCGCACGAGCTCGACGTGGCTCGGCGCGGGCTCGCGGCCGAACCCGATGCGCGCGAGCAGGAACCCGAGGTTGCGGTGCCCCATCAGGCCGCCGACGTCGGGTACGCCGTTCGCGAGCCGTTCGACGACGGCCTGCAACCGCGCCGCGCCGCTGAACATCGTGCGCGCCAGCGTCGACATCAGCACGAGGCCGCGTACGCGCTCGCGCGCGACGTCGGGATGCCGCGCGGCGAAGGCCTGGACTGCGATCCCTCCCATCGAGTGGCCGACGAGGACGGCGTCGCGGACGTCGAGCGTCTCGAGCACCGTCCGCAGGTCGACCGCGAGGTTGTCGACCGAGTGGCCGCTCTCACCGCAGCGCGACTCGCCGTGCCCGCGGCTGTCGAACGCGAGCACCTCGAACCCCTCCACCGGCAGGGAGTCGAACTGCTTCGCCCACGTCCGCACCGAGAGCGTGACGCCGTGGCAGAGCACGAGCGGCGGCCCACTGCCCTTCGTCAGGACGGAGATCGTGCCGCCGTCGTGGCTGTCGAGCACGCGCACGCCGTCCGCCTGCGGGACGAACGACCGCCCGGCATCGGGGTCGTCACGACGGCGAGCGCGCGCGACGGCGAGCCGCTCGGCGCCGTACGCGACACCGGACGTCGCGGCCGCGGCGACGACGCCGAGGCCGGCGCGCTTCGCGATCGTCGAGATGCTCACCATGGCGCGCGGCGCGCGTTCACCTCAGCGGTAGCCGCGCGGCACCCGTGCGCCGATGCCGCACACGACCTCGTACGGGATGGTGCCGAGCCGCTCGGCCCACTCGGTCGCGGTGATCTCCTCGTCGCCCTGACGGCCGATGAGCACGACCTCGTCGTCGACGTCGACGCGGCCGTCGCCGACGTCGACCATGAGCTGGTCCATCGTCACCGTGCCCGCGATCGGCCGCCGGCCGCCGCGCACGAGGACCTCGCCGCCGAGGTGACCGAGGTTGCGCGGCACGCCGTCGGCGTACCCGACGGGGATGGTCGCGATGTTCGCGTCGTGGTCGAGCCGGTAGCGCAGCCCGTACGAGACGCGCTCACCGGCGGCGACGCGCTTCACGTGCGTCACGCGGGTCTTGAACGACAGCACCGGCTGCAGCGGCGTGGTGGGCGCGACGCGCGCCGACGGCGCGATCCCGTACACCGCGATGCCGCAGCGCACGAGGTCGCGCCGCGCGTCCGGGAACGCGATCGTCGCCGCCGAGTTCGCGGTGTGCACGACGGGCGGGCGGACACCGCGGGCGGCGAGGTCGTGGAGCAGCGCGTCGAAGCGCGCGAGCTGGTGCCGCGTGTACGGGTCGTCGGGCTCGTCGGCGACCGCGAAGTGGGTGCAGATCCCGCCGAGCGCGAGCTCGTCGTGGTCGAGGATCGACTCGAGCAGCATGGGCGCGTCGCGCACCGAGCACCCGACGCGGTGCATCCCGGTGTCGACCTTGAGGTGCACGGGGAACGGCGCGCGCCGGTCGATCCCGGTCGACGCCTTGGCCAGCGCCTCGATCCCGGGCAGCGTGTAGACGACCGGGGTCAGCCCGTGGGCGACGACCGCCGACGCGGCATCCGGCGGCGGCTCGGAGAGCACCATGACGGGCGCGTCGATGCCCGCTTCGCGCAGCGCGACGCCCTCCTCGACGAGCGCGACGCCGAGCCAGGCCGCGCCCGCCTCGACGACCTCCCGCGCGACCGGCACGGCCCCGTGCCCGTAGGCGTCCGCCTTGACGACGGCCATGACCTCGGCGGGCGCGGCGACGTCACGGAGCACGGCGACGTTGTGACGCAGGGCGGCGAGGTCGACCTCGACCCACGCCGGTCGGAATCCGGGCGGCACGGCCACCAGTTTCGCGTGTGTGCCCCGCCCGGCTGCGCATCACCCCGATCGGGGCTGGTCAGGAGCGCTCGTGGCCGCGGTCAGGTGCTCGACGCGAGGTGCTTCACGAGATCGCCGCGGGCGACGATCCCGACGAGCCGGTCGCCCTCGAGGACGGGGACGTGCGTGACGTCGCGGTCGTGCATCACCGTCGCGAGGTCCTCGAGGCTCGCGTCCGGGGAGACGGTGGGGAACTCCTTCTGCATCACGTCACCGACGGTCGCACCGACCGCGCGGCGCAGCTCGTCCTCGAAGCGGTGGAGCGCGCTCGGCAGCACGATCTCCGCGCCGAGGAAGCTGATGACGGTGGGGACGTGCAGGCGCGCCTCGGAGACGATCAGGTCCTCGTCACGCAGCAGCCCGACCAGCGCGCCGCCGTCGCCGACGACCGGCATCGCGCCGATGCGGCGCTGCGCGAGGACGTCGGCGGCCTCCTCGACCTTCTGGTCGGCGCGCGCGGTCACGACGTCGCTCGTCATGACGTCGCGGACGGTCGTCGGCATCAGTCCTCCAGTCCCGGTCCCTCGCGCAGCTCCGGTACGTCGCGCAGCGCGTCCACGAGGTCGCCGGCGAGGAGGCCAGTATGCCCCGCGACGTCGGCGGCGCGGCCGTGGACGAACGCGCCCGCGGCGGCCGCCTCGAACGCGGGAACGCCGCGCCCGAGGAACGCGCCGACGATCCCGGAGAGGACGTCGCCCGTCCCCGCCGTCGCCAGCCAGGGTCCGCCGGTCATGTTCACCGCGACCTGTCCGTCGGGTGCGGCGACGACGGTCGCGGATCCCTTCAGCAGCACGACGCACCGGGCGCGTGCCGCGAGCGACCGTGCCGCCGCGATCCGATCGGGCCCGACGGGCTCGCCCGCGAGCCGCGCGTACTCGCCCTCGTGCGGGGTGAGGACGGTCGGCGCGCGGCGCTGCTGCAGCGGCCCGAGGTCGCCGCGCAGGGCGTTCAGTCCGTCGGCGTCGAGCAGCAGCGGGACGTCGGCGCGCGCGACGAGCGTGCAAACCGCGTCGCGCGTCGGGTCGGCCGTGCCCAGACCCGGGCCGACGACGAGCGCGCGGAACCGATCGAGGGTCGCGAGCACCGTGTCCGCCGCGCCCGTGTCGAGCGCGCCGTCCGCGGTCGCGGGCAGCGGTCGCGTGATGACCTCGGTGCCCGACGCCCGCGCGGCGGTGTCGTCGCCCGGGAGGCCGCACCAGACGATCCCCGCGCCGGCACGCAACGCGGCGTGGCTCACGAACGACGGCGCACCCGTCATCCCGCCCGACCCGCCGACGACGTACACGCCGCCGACCGCCCACTTGTGCGTGTCCGGCGCGCGCGACGGCAGCCACGCGCGTACGTCGCTGCTCTCCGTCACGCCGGCGGCGGGCCGGCCCGGGTCGACACCGATGTCGACGACGTCGATGTCGCCCGCGGCCTCGCGTCCCGGCGGGAAGAGGAGTCCCGGCTTCAGCGCCGCGAAGCACACGGTGTGCTGCGCGTGCACGGACGGGCCGTCGACGGCACCCGTCAGTCCGTTCACGCCGGACGGGATGTCGACGGCCACGACGCCGGCGTCGCATCCGGCCGTCGCATCGGCGACCCAGGCGGCGTCGCCTTCGAGCGCACCGCGGAATCCCGTGCCGTACATCGCGTCGACGACGACGTGCGCACGCCGCAGCGCGCGCTCGCACGCGTGCCGGTCGACCCCGTCTGCGAGGAAGAACGGCTCGACGCGGATGCCACGCGCTCGGAGCACGCGGGTGACGACGACGCCGTCACCGCCGTTGTTGCCCTTGCCGCACACGACGACGACGTGGCGGCCGTAGACACCGCCCGCGACGCGCACGACGCGGCGCGCCACCGCGCGCCCCGCGCGCTCCATGAGCACCGGCTCGGGCGTCCCGGACGCGATGGTCCTGCGGTCGGCCGCGCCCATCTCCTCCGGCGTGAGGACAGGTCTCATGCGAGCGCGAGCGCGACCGCGATCGCGGTCGTGCCGGTGTGCGAGAGCGAGACGTGCCAGCGATGCACGTCGCGCGAGCGGGCGAGCGCGGCGGCGCGGCCGGTGAGCGCGAGGTCGGGCGCGCCGCTCGACGCGCGCACGACCTCGACGTCGCGGAACGCCAGGTCGCCGAGCCCGGCGCCGAGCGCCTTCATCACCGCTTCCTTCGCCGCGAAGCGTGCCGCGAGGCGCGGCGCGGGGTCGCGATGCGTTCGCGCGTACTCGCGCTCGGCCTCGCTGAACAGACGCTCCTCGAGCCGCGCGCCCCGGCGCTGCATCGCGAGCCGGAACCGCTCGACCTCCACGACGTCCGTCCCGAGCCCGACGACGACCCCGGCCGCGCCCGTGTCTGCGGCGCCGTCCGCGGCGTGGTTCACGCCGGCGTCCGCCACCGCTCCGCGAGCACGTAGACGGGCTGCGTGAGGAGGTCGGCGACGTCCATCTCGCCGAGGACCGCGTCCGCGAACGTCGGCTCGACCTCGGTCACCGCGCCCTTCAGCGCCGCGTAGCGGTGGCGGTAGCCCATCAGCACGCCGCGCGCGACGTCGGGCGCGAGACGGTCGTGGAACCGCACGTGCAGGAGCGTCATGCCGACGGTCTGGTTGCCCTTGACCTCGGGGACCAGGATCACGGTCCGGCCGTCGCGCCGGCCCTTCGCGACCGTGACCTCGCGCTCGGCCGCCGCGAGCTGCTTCGTGCCCCGCAGACGCGGGTCGGCGTCGGTGCGCGAGCGCAGCTGCGCGCCGAGCCCGCCCCGGTCGACGACGTGGATCGTCGCGTCGTCGTGCTCGGCGTCGCCGTCGATGCGGTAGCGCGTGAAGCCGGTGACCTGCGCGACGGCGGCGTCGAGGTCCACGAGCGTCCGGAGGGCGCGGTAGCTGAGGTTGTCGCGCGCGACGCCAGCGGCGAGGACCTCCTGCACGAGCCGGACGCGCAGCAGCGTCTCGTCGGAGCGCGAGATGCCGACCGTCACCGTCTTCGCCTGGTGCTTGATCGCGTCGATGGGCCGCGTGAGCTCCTCGATCGCGCTCGTCAGCGCGGCAGTCAGGTCCTCGATCACGGTGCTCGGCGTCCCGACCTTCCCGAACTCGACCTGGTACGCATCGAGCGGGACGATCCCGGTCGCGTACCGGAACATCGCGGCGAGGCGCACCGCGGTCGCGGCCTCCATCGCGCCGTCGTACGTGCCGTTGCGCAGCCCGTCGAAGAACCGGACGGCCAGGGGCTCGATCGCGTCCGCGAGGTCCGTGAGCACGTCGTCGTCGGCGACGGTCCCGGACGCGACCGACTCGATCGCGGCGCGCGCCTCGCGCAACGGCAGCGCCGACGCGTCGATCGCGAGCGCGGCCTCGTACCCGAAGAGGTGACCCGCCATCGCGGACAGGACGAACCCGAATGTCGGGTGGACGGCCGGCACCTCGATCGTCTCGAGCGCGGTGTGGAATCGCGACTCACCTTCGTTCGCGATCGCGATCGGCGCGGCCTTGTGTGCCCGGTAGATCGCGAGCTCCTTCGCGACGTCGTCCGCGTTGGAGCCCGACAGACCGGCCGCGCACACGAGGATGAGCGGCTCCGACGAGAGGTCGATGTGCTTCTTGTCCTCGGTCGCGTCGCAGGCGATCGACTTGTAACAGAGCTCCGAGAGCTTGATCCGCACCTCGTGCGCGGCGATGCGGTTCGCGCCGTTGCCGACGACGGCCCAGTACCGCCGTCCGGGCGCGTGCCGCTGCGCGGCCCCCGCGATCGAGGCGCGCTGCGCGAGCACGCGAGTCATCGCGTCGGGGAGCTCGCGCAGCGCTTGCAGCAGGTCGTCCGGCACCACGGGCGCGCCGTCGGCGCCGTCACGGCCGCTGCGGACCTCGTCGACGATCGCGAACGCGAGGAGGAAGCCCGCCGCGATCTGCGCGTAGAACGCCTTCGTCGACGCGACGCTCATCTCGACGTCGCGCCCGTCCGACGTGTACAGGACGCCGTCGCATCGATCCGTCAGGTCGCTGTTGCGGCGGTTGACGATCGCGACGACCGCCGCGCCGCGCGCACGCACGAGGTCGACGGTCCGGTTCGTGTCGGTCGTAGTGCCGCTCTGGCTGATCGCGACGACGAGCGTGTCCCGCATGTCACCCGCGAGGCCGAAGCCCGAGAGCTCCGTCGCCGGCATCGCGCGCACGTCGAGGCAACGGTCGTCGCCGAGCGCGTCCAGCAGCGCGGTCGCCAGGCTCTGGCCGGCCACGGCGGCCGTGCCCTGGCCGATGACGAGCACGCGTCGGATCTCGCCGTCGCGCAGCCGGGTGCGCACGTCCGGCGGCAACGTCTCGTCGCCGAGCGCGACGCGCACGCGACCCTCCTGCTCGACCAGCTTGCCGCGGAGCGTCTTGCGGAACGACGACGGCGCCTCACCGATCTCCTTCAGGAGGTAGTGCGGCGCGTCCCCCCGGTCGATGTCGCGTGTCGTGATCTCGGCCCGGGTCAGGTCGTCGTGTGACACCGGCAACGGCGTGCCGTCGTAGCCCGTGCGGCGGATGCCCTCGACGGTTCCGGCGTGCGAGCCGTCGAGCACGACGATCTGCCCGCGGCTCGCCGTCGGGTTGTCCGGGTTGGCCGGGGTCTCGCCGTCCATGCGGAGGTACACGGACGTCTCCTCGACGAGTCCGTACGGCTCGCTCGCGACGACGTAGCAGTCCTCGGCGAGGCCCACGTACAGCGCCTGCCCGCTACCCCGCAGTGCGAGGTGCAGCGTGTCGGGCTCGGCCGCGCTGCTCGCGGCGATCGCGACCGACCCCTCGAGCGACGCGACCGTGGCGCGGAACGCGTCGTCCACCGACAGGCCGCTGTCCACCCGGTGCGACACGAGCGTCGGGATGACCTTGGCGTCGGTCGTGATCTCCGACGCGATGTCCAGCCCCTCCAGCACGCGGAGGTCGGCATGGTTGTCGACGTCCCCGTTGAGCGCGGCCGTGACGTACGCGCGACGCGCGCCGCCTGGCGTCCGCACCACGTCGCTGTTCAGCGGGTGCGCGTTCGCCTCGGAGATGATCCCGACGCTGGCCCAGCGCGTGTGGCCGAGCACCGTCGCGCGCGCGTCGTCGCTCGCGAGCGCGAGATGCAGCAGCGAGTCGGACGCGATCTGGGCGCGGAGCGCCGCGACGTTGTCGCCGAGCTCGCCGATCTCCGCGGCGGCCTTGTACACCACGCTGAGCAGCCCGTCGGGCATGCGCACGGCACCGGCCCGGAACAGCGGGTCGGCCTCCCGCTCGTGGACGAGCCGCGCGATCGTCGGGTCGTCGAGGTCGAGCGCGTGGTCGCGGACGAGCAGGTGCAGGCCGGCCGAGTCGCGACCGCGCACCTCCAGCCGGTCGATCGCGGACAGCGCGACCTGGACGGACGTGAGCACCTCGACCGCGCCGTCGCCGAGCTCGAAGCCGGACGCGAGCTCCGCCACCGCGCGCGCCGTGCGCAGGCGGTCGCGGGCGACGGCCCACAGCGCGTCCTTGCACCGCACGATGGCTGCGTTGAGCTGCTCGAGCGAGCCCGACGCGCCGGCGGAGACGTCACCGCGGTCGAGGGCACGCTCGATCGAGTCGAGCCGTCGGGACGCGTCCGCCGCGAGCGCGCCGACCTCGGTGGCCGCGGTGCCCTGACGCAGCAGCGCCCGGACCCCCGGCGTCCCCCGCAGCGCGCCGTCGACGTGCTCGACGTGCTCGGCGGCCCGCGTCAGCGTGTCGACGGCGAGCCCTCTGCCCGCCAGGTCGAGGTCGTCACGGGCGGCGCGCAGGCGCGCGGCGAGATCGTCGAGCGACGGGGAGACGCGCCGACCGGGCCGGCGGACGACGCCGATGATTCCGCACATGAAGCTGGCTCCTGGGACGGGTCCCAGCCCGACCCGCCGCGCGCGACGGGTGCCCCCCGGGTCGGGTCAGTCTAGATGCCCTGCAGCGGAGCCCGATCCAGGCCCGTGACCGCGTCGACCAGGCGGTCCGCGCACTGCTGGGCACGCGCCTCGGTGGTCGCTTCGACCATCACGCGCACGACCGGCTCCGTGCCCGACACCCGGACGAGCACGCGCCCGTCGTCGGCGAGCTCGTCCTCCACGGCGCGGATCACGTCACGAACGGTCGCGGCCCCATCGCCGTCGAGGATCGTCTTGTCCGACACCCGGACGTTCCGCAGCACCTGCGGCAGGCGCGTCATGACGCCGGCGAGGTCCGAGAGCGGGCGGCCCGACCGGCGCACGACGTCGAGGAGCACGATGCCCGTGAGCGTGCCGTCGCCCGTCGTGGCGTGGTCGGCGAGGATCACGTGCCCCGACTGCTCACCGCCGAGCGCGAGGTCGCGCTCGTCCATGGCGACGAGCACGTTGCGGTCGCCCACCGCGGTCTCGACGAGCTCGATGCCGTGCTCGTGCAGTGCACGCCGAAGGCCGAGGTTCGACATCACCGTGGCGGCGAGCGCGTCGTGGCGGAGTCGCCCGTGCTGCGCGAGGTCGAGGGCGAGGATCGCGAGCACCTGGTCGCCGTCGACGATCTCGCCGCGCTCGTCGATCGCGATCACCCGGTCGGCATCGCCGTCGAACGCGAGCCCCGCGTCGGCGTGCTCGGCGACGACCGCGCGCTGCAACGCGGACGGGTCGGTCGAGCCACACGCCGCGTTGATGTTCGTCCCGTCCGGCGTGTCGTTGAGGACGGTCACGCGCGCGCCGAGCGCTCGGAACGCGGCGGGCGCGACGACCGACGCCGCTCCGTTGCCGCAGTCGACGACGACGTGCAGCCCCTCGAGCGTCCGTCCTTCGAGCGTGGCTGCGAGGTGGTCGACGTAGCGCTGCGACGCGGACGGCTCGGTCCGCCACGCGCCGACGTCCTCGCCGTCGGGCGCGTGCCGGTCCGGGGTCGCGCCGTTGGGGTCGCCGATGAGCGCGGCGAGGAGGTGCTCGACGCGACGCTCGGTGTCGTCGGGGATCTTCCGGCCGCCCGGCGCGAACAGCTTGATGCCGTTGTCCGGGAACGGGTTGTGGCTCGCCGAGATCATCGCGGCCGGGAGCGCGTCCACCTGGGAGAGGTACGCGACACCCGGCGTCGGCAGCACGCCGACGCTCACGACGTCGACGCCCTCCGCGCACAGTCCGGCGACGAGCGCGGCTTCGAGGAGCGTCCCGGAACGGCGGGTGTCGCGCCCGACGAGCCAGGTGCGCGCGTCGAGCACCCGTGCCGCGACCCGTCCGAGCGCGGTCACGAGCTCGGGCGTGAGATCGCGGTTCGCGACGCCGCGCACGCCGTCGGTGCCGAAGCGCAGCGTCACGGGACGAGCAGCGGGACGGCGGTCAGCGCTTGGAGTACTGCGGCGCCTTGCGGGCCTTCTTGAGCCCGTACTTGCGCCGCTCCTTCTCGCGCGCGTCACGCGTCAGGAGCCCCGCCTTCTTGAGCTGGGGCCGGATGTCGCCGTCGAGCGCGACCAGCGCACGCGCGATGCCGAGCCGCAGCGCGCCGGCCTGCCCGCTGATGCCACCGCCGTCGACCGTCGCGTCGACGTCGTAGACGTCGGACGTCTGGCTGATGCGCATCGGCTCGGTCGCGATCACGCGGTGCGTGAGGATCGGGAAGTAACGCTCGAACTCGTGCCCGTTGATCACGATCTTCCCGGTGCCCGGACGCAGCCGCACGCGGGCGACCGCCTCCTTGCGCCGACCGGTGGTCTGGATCAGGGGCTTGGGCACGGCGTCCTCTCGTGGTCCGGGCTACTGCGCGGCGCGCGCCGACGCGAGCGTGCGCGGCTGCGGCTGCTGGGCGGCGTGGGGATGCGTCGGCCCCGCGTAGACGCGGAGCTTGCGCAGCATCGAGCGGCCGAGCCGGTTCTTCGGCAGCATCCCCCGCACCGCGAGGCGCACGACCTTCTCGGGGTCGCGCTCGAGCACGTGCGCGAGATTCGTCTTTCGCAGACCGCCCGGGTAGCCCGAGTGGCGGTAGTAGAGCTTCTGGTCCGCCTTGCGGGGCGTGATCGCGAGCTTGGCCGCGTTCACGACGATCACGTGGTCCCCGGTGTCGACGTGCGGCGCCCAGATCGCCTTGTGCTTGCCTCGCAGCAACGTCGCGACCTCGGTCGCGAGCCGCCCGAGGACCGCACCGTCCGCGTCGACGACGTGCCAGGCACGCTCGATGTCGCTCGGCTTCGGCGAGTACGTGGGCACCGCGAACACACCTCGAGATCGGACGGGCGGGGGCGCGTGACACCGTTTGGGGCGTCGAACGCGACCGGTGATGGTAGCGCGACCCTCGTTGACCCGCAATTTTCCCGGATATCGTGCCCGCGATGGCCGAGGATCTCACGCAGCGCGCGCTCGACGTCCTCCTGGACCCCTCGCTCGAGCCGATCGTCGACATGGTGGCACGCCGGGTCGCGACGAACGCCGACGAGTACGAGGTCGCCGCGGCCGACGGCCGGGTCCGGTTCCGGCGGGTCGGGCCGGGCGTCGACGACTACGCGGTGACGGGTGTCGAGGGCCGCGACCCGCTCGCCGACCGGCACACCGACCGGTTCGTCGGCCTCGCCCACGAGCAGGCCTGCCGTCACCCGCACCGCAGCGCCAACGCGTACCCCTTCGCCTACGACCACGTCGCGCAGCTGTTCGACCATCCCGCCGCGCCCGACCTGTGCGTCGTCCACGCGGCGGCGCACAACTGGGCCGAGCAAGGTGGGCACCTGGGGGAGCACGGGTCGCTCGGCGTCGTGCAGGCGCGCGCGCCGTTCGTGCTCGCGGGGCGGGGTGTGCGCCGCAACGGGTTCGTCGCGCGCGCGGCGCGTCTCGTCGACGTCGCGCCCACCGTCGCGGCGCTTCTCGGGTGTGAGGCGCGCGCCGACGGCACGTACCTGAACGGCCAGGACGGCCGGGCGCTCGGCGAGCTCCTCGATCCCGACGCCGGTCGGCCGGTCCTCGTCGTCGGGTTCCTGTTCGACGGGACGAACGCGAACGTGCTCTACGACATGGTCCGCGGTGGTCACGCGCCGAACGTCGCGCGCCTCGTGGAGTCCGGATGCGCGCTCGAGCACGGTGCGTTCGCGGGTCTGCCGACGGTGACGCTCGCGAACCACACGTCGGTGATCACTGGGCGGCTGCCCGGTCATCACGGGATCCTGCACAACGCGTGGTTCGACCGCGCGCGCGGCGAGCAGGTGATCACGAACTCGTCGGCGACATGGCCGTGGGCGATGCGTCACGTCGTCGACGGCGTCGACTCGCTGCACCACGCGATCCATCGCCGCTGGCCGGACGCGTTCACGGCATCGGTCAACGAGCCGTGCGATCTCGGCGCCGACTACTCGACGTTCGACTTCTTCCGTCGCGGCGAGGTGCCGCCGATCCCTGCGTCACCCGACGGCCTGCCCCACACGACCGAGCGGTTCGTGCGCCCCTCGAAGGACTACTCGTGGTCGTCGGTCGTCGACCACATGGGCATCGACCAGGCCGTCGGCATCCTGGGCGGCGAGTACCGCGGCGTGACGTACCCGCGTCCGCGGTTCCTGTGGCTGAACTTCACGCTGACCGACGCCGCCATGCACGAGGGCGGCCCGTACTCGGAGATCGCGGCCGCCGGCGTGCGCGACTCGGACGCGCGGCTGGGCGCGGTGCTCGACGCCATCGACCGGGCCGGCATCTCCGACGACACCGCGTTCCTCCTCGTCGCCGACCACGGGATGGAGGAGACCGATCCCGCGGTGCGGGGAGACTGGGACGTCGCGCTGCGCGACGCGCAGATCCCGTTCCGCGACGAGGGCTACGGCTTCCTCTACCTCGGCGACGGCGCCGCGTGAAGGGCGACGAGCTCGTCACGCTCGACGACGTCCGCGCGTGCGCGCGCCTGCTCGACGGCGTGATCCGCGCGACGCCGGTCGACCGTCCGGCGTTCCTCTGCGAGATGGCCGGGCGACCCGTCGCGCTCAAGCACGAGGAGGTGCAGCGGACGGGCTCGTTCAAGGTCCGTGGTGCGTACTGCCGCATCGCCGCGATCCCGCGCGCCGAGCGCGCCGCCGGCGTCGTCGCCGCGAGCGCGGGGAACCACGCGCAGGGCGTCGCGCTCGCCGCGACGTCGCTCGGTGTCGAGGCGACCATCTTCATGCCGGACACCGCGCCGCTCCCCAAGCTCGATGCGACGCGCGCGTACGGCGCGCGCGTCGAGCTCGTCGCGGGCGGTCTCGCGGCAGCGATGCGCGCGGCGCTCGACGCGTCTCGCGAGAGCGGCGCGACGCTCGTGTCTCCCTTCGACGACCGCGCCGTGATCGCGGGTCAGGGGACCATCGGCGTCGAGCTCGCGCAGCAGGCGCCCGACGCCGAGACGGTCGTCGTACCGGTCGGTGGGGGCGGGCTCGTGAGCGGGATCGCCGTCGCGTGGAAGGCGCTCCGGCCGGGAACGCGCGTCGTCGGCGTCGAAGCGGCGGGTGCGACCGCCATGCAGGCGGCGCTGCAGGCCGGCCGGCCCGTCGAGCTCGCGGCGGTCAACACGATCGCCGACGGGATCGCGGTGCACGAGGTGGGCGACGTGACGCTCGCGCACGTCGACGCACTCGTGGACGACGTCGTCACCGTGACCGACGAGGAGATCGCGCGCACGATGCTGCTGCTCCTCGAACGGCGCAAGACCGTCGTCGAGCCCGCCGGCGCGTCGGCGCTCGCGGCGGTGCTGTCCGGCCGGATCGGCGGGAACCCGTCGTCGCCCGTGTGCGCGGTGCTGTCCGGCGGCAACGTCGACGCCGCACTGCTCGTCCGCCTCATCGAGCACGGTCTGTCGGCCGCCGGCCGGTACCTCGTCGTGCGCGTCGCGCTGAGCGACCGGCCCGGCGAGCTGCAACGCCTGCTCTCGGTGATCGCGCAACTGGGCCTCAACGTCGTCGACGTCGAGCACCACCGCAGCGGACCGGTGTTGCCCGTCCAGCAGGTCGAGGTCGACCTGACGCTCGAGACGCGCGACCCGCAGCACCGCGACGAGATCCTCGCGTCGCTGCGAAAGGCGGGCTACCGCGTCGAACCGAGGTGAGCCGCGCCGCTACTGCACCGTCAGGGCGACGACGCCGCCCGTCGTGCCGACGACGACGCGCCCGCCCGCCAGCACCGGCGACGCGAACCGCGTGACGTCGCCGACGCTCGCGCTCGCACGCTCGTGGCCCGTCGCCTCGTCGAGCGCGTGCAACACGCCGCTCGACGTGTCGAGCGTCCAGACCTCGCCACCACCGACGACGGGCGACCCGGAGATGCCGCGCGCCTGCCATGAGCGCGTGATCCGGCCGGGCTGCACGTCGACGCGCAGCACCCCGTCGCTGCACGGCACGAAGGCCGCACCCGCGTCGAACGCCATGCCGCCGAAGCTGCGGCACCCGTTGACGGTCGACAGCTGGCCGCCGATCCCGCCGAGCCGGGACGCGTCCAACAGGTAGACCTGCGAGCCCTTCCCGCCGATCAGCACGCGGTTCCCGGGTACGAGCAACGGTCCGGTGGACCCGAGGTCGGCGTCCTGCGCGTTCTCCGAGCCCCAGTTGCTCGGGGCGAAGAAGTCGAGACGCCGCGACAGGTCGGGCGCCAGCCGCAGCACCGAGTCGCTGCCGTCGTACGACCCGCCTGTGCTCGCCCCGTTCCCGACCGCGACGTAGATGGTCCCGTCCGCGGCCGCAGCCGGGCCGGACGCCGCCCAGATCCCGCCCTCACGTGACGTGGGGACCTCGTAGTGCGTGATCGTGCCCGAGCCGTCCGTCGCGAGCGCGGTCACGTAGCCGACGTAGTTGCCGCAGTCGCCGAACAACCCGCCGAACGCGACGTAGACGCGACCGTTGGCGACGAGCAACGCGGCACGCTGCTGCTCCGCACGCGGGTCGCGGTTCGTCACGTCGAGGTTGCGCGTGAAGCGCGTCGCGCCGTTCGTCGGGTCGAGCGCGTAGAGGTCGTGGCGTCCGCCCGCGGTCTCGGTCACGACGAACATGGAACGTGTCGCGTCGTCGTATGCGGGCGTCCCCGTGATGCCGAGCGGGTCGATGTCGCCGCACGGGAGATCCGACTGTCTGATCGGCGACGCCAGATGACGCATCCAACGCTGCGCGCCGCTCGACACGTCGAGCGCGTACACGGTGTCGTTCTCGGTCGCCACGATGACCTGGTCGCCGACGACGACCGGCTGCGCGTAGACCGCGCCGTCGAGCTTCACGTTCCACGCGCGCGGGAGACGTGTCGGCGCGGGGAAGCCGGGTACGAGGCCGTTGCGGTCGTTGGTGCGGTGGTACGTCGGCCAGAGTGGAGCCGATCCGGACGACGGCGCCGTCGTCGGGACGCCCGCACCCGAGCTCGTCGTCGTCGTGTCACGCGTCTCGGACGTGCTCGTCGACGCGCTCTTCGATCCTGACGAGCACGCCGCGGCACCGACGAGCGCGACGGCCGCGACGATGACGACCCCGAGTCTCCGCATCCGGGCGAACGGTACCCCCGTGACGACCGTTCGATGCCGTCACCACGCTGCGTGAACGCGCGCGATCGCGTCTCAAGGTGGGGACGACCGCGGCCGTTACTTGCACGAACCGCCGCCCGACGGTCGGGCGGCAGTGCCGGACAGGGAGGCACCCATGCGGCGGACCACCGCGTTCGCAGCCGTCGGAGTGGCGTTGGCGCTCGGCCTCGCCGCGTGTGGCGGGGGCAAGAGCACGGCCGAGAAGCTCGTGGACAAGGCGACGAACGGCAAGGTGAAGGTCAACGACAACGGCGTGACCGTGAACGACGGCAACGGGAACTCCGCGTCGTTCGGCGCGAGCACCGCGTTGCCGAAGGACTTCCCGACGAGCGACGTCCCGCTGCCGAAGGGCAAGGTCACCGGCGCGATCTCGACGACCGACAACGGCAAGGGCGCGTGGACCGTGACGATCGAGCCGAGCGGGTCGGTGTCGGACGCCCTGAGCTCGTACCGCTCCGCGCTCGAGTCCGCGGGCTACACGATCCAGGGCTCGTTCAACGCGGGGTCGGGCGACAGCTCGGTCAGCACGCTGAGCGCGGTCGGGACGAAGTACGACGTGAACGTCGGCGGCACCACGGGCAACAGCACGAACGGCATCGTCGTGACGGTCACGCCGCACGACCCGAGCAACGACACGACCACGTCGGCAGGCTCGTCGAACTGATCGACGGACGGGTGCTCAGTACCCGACCTCCCAGAGACACAGTCCGTGGGGCGGCGCGATCTGACCGGCCGCCCCACGATCGCGTCCTCGCATGATCGACAGCACGTCACCGGGGCGGAGCCGTCCGCGTCCGACGTCGACGAGGGTGCCGACGATCGAACGCACCATCTGCCAGCAGAACGCGCTGGCGCGCACCTCGTACACCAGCACGCCATCACCATCGTCGTTCCAGCGCGACGCGAGCACGCGTCTCACGGTCGACGACCCCTCGGGACCCTTCCGGCAGAACGCGGCGAAGTCGTGCTCGCCCAGGAACGGGTCCGCGCCCAGCCTCAGCAGCTTCAGGTCGAGCGGCTCGGCCACGCACCACGCATAGCGGGCGCGGAACGGGTCGGCGAACGGCCGGTTCACGATCGTGTAGCGGTACTCGCGCCAACGCGCCGAGTGTCGCGGATCGAACGACGCGTCGACGAGGTCCGCGTCGCGCACGACGAGCTCCGGTGCCAGCATCCCGTTGAGCGCGGACTGGACGCGCCACGGGTCGAGGCCCGCGCCGGCGTCGAACGTGACGACCTGGCCCCACGCGTGGACGCCGGCGTCGGTGCGCCCCGCGCACTGGAGCTCCACCGGATGGCGCACGACCTTCTCCAGCGCCTTGCGCAACGTGCCGCCGACCGTCCGCACATTGGGCTGCTCCGCGAACCCACGGAACCCCGTACCGTCGTACGCGACGACGAGCCGGCACTTGGCCGGCCCGTCGTGGGAGTCGAAGAGCGTCACCGAGGGTGCTACACGAGCTCGATGCGGGCCATCGGCGCGTTGTCGCCGGGGCGCGGCCCGAGCTTGAGGATGCGCAGGTACCCGCCGTTGCGGTCCGCGTAGCGCGGCGCGATCTCGGCGAAGAGCTTCTGGGTGACGTCCTTGTCGTGCAGGCGCGCGACGACCTGGCGCTGCTGGTGCACGCCACCTTTCTTCGCCTTGGTGATCAGCCGCTCCGCATACGGGCGCAACGCCTTTGCCTTCGGGACGGTCGTGACGATCGCCTCCGACGCGAACAGGTGCGCGGCGAGGTTGGCGAGCAGCAGTCGGTGGTGGCTCGGGCTGCCGCCGAAGCGCGGCCCCTTCTTCGGGGTCGGCATCCCTACTCCTTCACCCGCAGCGACAGGCCCCGCTCGTCGAGCTTCTGCAACACCTCTTCGAGCGACTTCGAGCCGAAGTTCGTGATCGCGAGCAGGTCGTCCTCGGTCTTCTGGACGAGCTGGCCGATCGTGTCGACCCGCGCCCGCTTGAGGCAGTTGCGCGGACGCTCGGACAGGTCGAGCTCCTCGATCGGCAGCTCGAGGTCGGGCGACGTCGCGGTCGCCGGCGACACCTCGCCGAGCTCGAGTCCACGGGGCTCGGCCGACAGCTCCGCGATCAGCCCGACCAGCCGCCCGAGCGTGTCGCCCGCGGAGGCGAGCGCGTCGCGCGGCGTGATCGACCCGTCGGTCTCGATCGTCAGCGTGAGCTTGTCGTAGTTCGTCGCCTGCTCGACACGGGTCGGCTCCACCCCGAACGCGACGCGCCGCACGGGCGAGAAGATGGCGTCGACGGGGATGACGCCGATCGGCGCGCCCGGTCGCTTCGTCTTCTCGGCGGACGCGTAGCCGCGACCCTGCTCGACCGTCAGGTCGAGACGCAGCGCGCCCTGGGCGTTCACGGCCGCGATGTGGAGATCGGGATTGAGGATCTCGACCTCGTTCGTGGTCTGGATGTCCCCCGCGGTGACGTCGGCCGGGCCGCGCACGTCGAGCCGCAGCGTCACGGGCTCCTCGGACGAGCACCGCAGCACGAGGTCCTTCAGGTTGAGGATGACGTCGGTGACGTCCTCCTTCACGCCCTTGATGACCGCGAACTCGTGCAGCGCGTCATCGAAGCGGACCTGCGTGACGGCCGCGCCGGGGATCGACGACAGCAACGTCCGCCGCAGGCTGTTGCCGAGCGTGTGACCGAAGCCCGGCTCCAGCGGCGCGATCACGAACTGTTGCGTGTTGCCGTCCGGCTCTCGGGACTCGATCTCGGGTCGTTGGATGATCAGCATCGTGCGCTCGCTTCTCGAATGTCAGAGGTCGTGAGGTCGTGTGGACGCGGCGCTCGTCACCGCGGGAGGCGGCCGGCTACTTCGAGTAGAGCTCGACGATGAGCTGCTCGCGCACCGGCACGTCGATCTGCTCCCGCAACGGGAGGTCGCGCACCGTCACGCGCATCTCGCCGGTGTCGAGCCACTGGGGCACCGCGCGGTCGAGCGTGTCGAGGTTGTGGCGCACGACGATCATCGAGCGCGCCTTGTCACGCAGCTCCACGACGTCGCCCTTGCGCAACCGGTACGACGGGATCGTGACGCGCTTGCCGTTCACGTTGACGTGCCCGTGGCGGACGAGCTGGCGGGCCTGGTTGCGGCTCGCGGCGAAGTTCGCGCGGTACACGACGTTGTCGATGCGCAGCTCGAGCATCCGCAGCAGGTTCTCGCCGGTGATGCCCTTCTGGCGGGCCGCCTCGTTGTAGAGGTTCTGGAACTGCTTCTCGAGCAGGCCGTAGATGCGGCGCGCCTTCTGCTTCTCGCGCAGCTGGAGCAGGTACTCGCTCTCGCGGATGCGACCGCGGCCGTGCATGCCCGGCGGGTACGGCCGGCGCTCGATCGGGCAGCGCATCGTGTCGCACTTCGCGCCCTTGAGGAACAGCTTCATCCGCTCGCGCCGGCACAGCCGGCAGACCGGTCCCGTGTAACGCGCCATCAGACCCTCCGGCGCTTCGGGGGACGGCAGCCGTTGTGCGGGATCGGGGTGACGTCCTTGATGCCGACGACCTCGATCCCCGTGTTCTGGATCGACCGGATCGCGGTCTCGCGCCCCGACCCGGGACCCTTCACCATGACGTCGACCTTGCGCACACCGTGCTCCATCGCGCGTCGCGCCGCGGTCTCCGCGGCCAGCTGCGCGGCGAACGGCGTGGACTTGCGCGAGCCCTTGAACCCGACGTTGCCCGACGACGCCCACGCGATCGTGTTGCCCTGCTGGTCGGCGATCGTGACGATCGTGTTGTTGAACGACGACTTGATGTGCGCGATGCCGTAGGCGATGTTCTTGCGTTCACGCCGCTTCGGGCGGCGTCCTCCTGCGGGTGGGCGAGCCACGGAATCCCCTTCTCGTACGGGTGAGCGGTGGCGCGGCGGGACGGGCCGCCGCACCGGCTACTTGCGGGCGCGCTTCTTGCCGGCGACGGTCTTCTTCGGGCCCTTGCGCGTGCGCGCGTTCGTCCGCGTCCGCTGTCCGCGCACGGGGAGGCCGCGGCGGTGGCGCAGGCCCGAGTAGCTGCCGATCTCCATCTTGCGCTTGATGTGCCCCTGCACCTCGCGGCGCAGGTCACCCTCGACCTTCAGGTTCTGATCGATCCACGACCGCAGCCGCGCGACCTCCTCGTCCGTGAGGTCGCGTACGCGCGTGTCGGCCGAGATGTTGTTCGCGTCGCACACGAGACGCGCGGTCGTACGGCCGATGCCATAGATGTAGGTGAGCGAGATCTCGAGGCGCTTCTCGCGGGGGACGTCGACTCCTGCGATGCGGGCCATGGCGTGACGAACCCCCTAACCCTGGCGCTGCTTGTGGCGCGGGTTGACGCAGATCACCCGCACCGAGCCGTGACGGCGGATGACCTTGCACTTCTCGCACATCTTCTTGACGGACGGGCGGACCTTCATGACGCTCCGACTGCTTCGGCCGCTACTTGTAGCGGTAGGTGATGCGACCACGGCCGAGGTCGTAGGGCGTGAGCTCCACTTGCACCCTGTCGCCGGGCAGGATCCGGATGTAGTTCATCCGCATCTTCCCGGAGATGTGCGCGAGCACCTTGTGGCCGTTCTCCAGCTCGACTCGGAACATCGCGTTCGGCAGCGGCTCGACGACCGTCCCCTCGACGAGGATCGTGTCGTCCTTGGGCTTCGCCAGGGTGCACCACCTGCAACAACAGGGCGCGCGAAATACGCGCCAGGGACCACGGGGCCGACCGAACAGGATACACGCAGGTCACCCGGGACAGAAATCTGGAGGGTGACGCGGGTTGCTGAGACGCGTCGTGCAGCGTGAGCCACTGTTGGCAGGGCGCCGCTTGCCACCGGTCCAGCCCGCCCCGCTCCGACTCCGGGGCGGCGCAAGTGTCATGGCAGGGTCAGGACTTCCGGGCCGTGGTCGGTCACCGCGACGGTGTGCTCGAAGTGGGCGGAGCGGCGGCCGTCGGCCGTCACGACCGCCCAGCCGTCGTCGAGCGTCCTGGTCGCGGCGCCACCCGCGTTGACCATCGGCTCGATGGCGAGCACGAGGCCCTCCTTGAGCTTGAGCCCCCGGCCGGGTGGGCCGTAGTTCGGGACGTGGGGCTCCTCGTGCATCGCGGTGCCGATCCCGTGCCCGACGTACTCCCGCACGACCGTGAACCCGGCCGCCTCCGCGACACCCTCCACGGCCGCACCGATGTCCGAGAGGCGGTTGCCCGCGAGGACCTGCTCGATGGCGGCGTCGAGCGAGTGGCGCGTCACGTCGATGAGCCGGTGCGACTCGTCGTCGACGTCGCCGATCGGGATCGTGAGCGCGGCGTCCGCGTGCCAACCCTCGATGATCGCCCCGCAGTCGATCGACAGGATGTCGCCCTCGCGCAGCGTGTAGCCGTCGGGGATCCCGTGGACGATCACGTCGTTCGGCGACGTGCAGATCACCGCGGGGAAGCCGTGGTAGCCGAGGAAGTTCGAGCGTGCGCCACGCCGGTCGAGCACGTCGCGCGCGACCTGGTCGACCTCGGCGGTCGTGACGCCGGGCTTCGACGCGCGCGCGCATTCCTCGTGCATCTCCGCGACGACCCTCCCGGCCCGCCGCATTAGCGCGATCTGCTCCCGGCTCTTGCGCGTGATCACCGCTTCACCCCGGACGTCGCTCGTCGACGATCTTCACGACCCGCTCGAACACCTCGTCACCGGTCCCGACGCCGTCGACGACCGCCAGCTTGGTCTGGTCGCGGTAGTAGTCGAGGACGGGGACGGTCTCCGTCTCGTACAGCTCGAGCCGGCGGAGGATCGCCTCCTCGGTGTCGTCGTCGCGCTGGACGACCTCGCCGCCGCACACGTCGCAGACCCAGGGTCGCGACGGCGGCATGTCGAGGTGGTACACCGCGCCGCACCGGCTGCAGACGCGGCGTCCGGCGAGGCGCTCGAGCACGATGTCGCGCGGGACGTCGAGGTCGACGGCCAGGTCGAGGGGCAGCCCGTCGAGCACCCGGTCGAGCTCCTCGGCCTGGTACCGGTTGCGCGGGAACCCGTCGAGCACGAACCCACCCGGGAGCGGGCTGCCGTCGGCCGTGAACCGCTCCTCGATCAGCCCGACCACGGTCTCGTCGGGCACGAGGTCGCCCCGATCCATGTACTCCTTCGCGCGGATCCCGAACGGCGTGCCCGCGTGTGCCGCGGCACGGAACAGGTCGCCGGTCGACAGGTGCACGATGCGGTAGTGCTCCGCGACGCGCGCGGCCTGCGTCCCCTTGCCGGCACCCTGCTTGCCGAGCATGACCAGCCGCGGGCCCTGGCTCATCGTGCGGTCGCCCTCTGCCCCGGTCGCGGTGCGCGAACGCGCCCGCTCAGGTCAGGAACCCTTCGTAGTTCCGCATCATCAGCTGGCTGTCGATCTGTTTCATCGTCTCGAGCGCGACACCGACGATGATCAGGATGGCAACCCCGCCGAAGGGGAACTGTTGGATGTTCCAGAGCGCGATGACGAGCAGCGGCAGAACGGCGATGAACGCGAGGAACAACGATCCCGGCAGGTTGATCCGGTTCAGGACCTTCGCGAGATACCGCTCCGTCGGCGGTCCCGGTCTGATGCCGGGGATGAACCCGCCTTGCTTTCGGATGATGTCTGCCTGTTGCTGCGGGTTGAACGCGATCGCCGTGTAGAAGTACGCGAAGAAGATGATCAGCAGCGCGTAGCACCCGATGTAGAACCAGCTCTGACGCTGGATGAGCTGGTCGTTGACGAACTTCTGGAAGCCCTTCCACGGGCTGGCGCTCGCGATCAACGCCGGGAACGCGAGCACGGAGCTCGCGAAGATCGGCGGGATCACCCCCGACTGGTTCACCTTCAGCGGGATGTACGTGCTCTGGCCGCCGTACATGCGACGGCCGACGACGCGCTTCGCGAATTGGACGGGGATGCGACGCTGCCCCGACTCCACGAAGACGATGCCGACGATCATCCCGATGCCGATGATGCAGATCACCGAGAACTGGAACTTGCTGCCCTGCGAGAACAGCTGACTTCCCTGCGCGGGAAGGCGCGACACGACGGACGCGAAGATCAGGATCGACATCCCGTTCCCGATCCCGCGCTGCGTGATGAGCTCGGCGAGCCACATGACCATCGCGGTGCCGGCCGTCCAGGTGAGGATGATCAGGATCGCCCGCGGTGCGTTGAACCCGGGGATCATGTCCTTGCCCTGGAAGCCGACGAAGCCGAGCAGTCCGCTCGAGCCCTGGTGGAGGCTGAACACCCAGCCGGTCGCCTGGATCACCGCGAGACCGACGGTGAGGTACCGGGTCCACTGGGTGATCTTCTTCTGGCCGGTCTGGCCCTCGTTCTGCCACTCCTCGAGCTTGGGGATCACCACGCCGAGGAGCTGCATGATGATCGACGCGGTGATGTACGGCATGATGCCGAGGAAGAACACCGCGACGTTCGTGAGCGCGCCGCCCGAGAACAGGTCGAGGAAGCCGACGACACCGCTGTTCTTCGACTGGTGCTCGAGGTTCTTGATCTGCTGGAAGTCGACGTAGGGGACCGGGATGTGCGTCCCGATCCGGTAGATCGCGACGATCAGCAGCGTGAAGAGGATCTTCTTCCGCAGGTCGGGCACCCGGAACATGTTCCGGAGGCGGGAGAGCATGGGGTGCGCCGTCCTCCTCGGTCGCTAGGGAAGGCTGCTCAGGTTACCGGTTCATCAGGGCATTGCCCCGGGCAGGTGGACGGCCCGTCCGGTACGGCAGCGGCAGAGTCTCCGTGGTTCCCCCGGCGGCCTCGATCGCCCTGGTCGCGGCGGCCGAGAAGGCGTGCGCACGCACAGTCAGCGGCTTCGTCAGCTCACCGCGGCCGAGCACCTTCACCAACCCGTGCTTGTGCACCAGCCCCCGCGCTCGCAGCGCGTCCGGGTCGATCGTGCTCGACGCGTCGAACGCCTCGAGCGTGTCGAGGTTGACGACGCTGTACTCGATGCGGAACGGGTTCTTGAACCCCTTCGCCTTCGGCGTGCGCCGCATGAGGGGGGTCTGACCACCCTCGAACCCCGGCTTCACGGTGTCGCGCGCGCCCTGTCCCTTCATGCCGCGGCCCGCGGTCTTGCCTCCCTTGCCCGCGATGCCGCGGCCGACACGACGGCGCGGCCGGCGCGAACCCTCCGGCGGCTTCAGGTCGTGGACCTTCACGAGATCTCCTCCACGCGCACGAGATGCGGGACCCGGGCGAGCATCCCCCGGATCTCGGGACGGTCGGCGTGCTCGACGGTGTGGTCGATGCGCTTCAGGCCGAGGGCACGGATCGTGCCGCGCTGCTTCGGCTTCACGCCGATGACGGAACGGACGAGCGTGACGCGCAGCTTCGCGGCCATGTCACGCGACCTCGGTCGGCTCGGCCTTGCGCGTCGCGGCGTCGCGGTACGCGCGCAGCATCCCGGGTGCGGAGACCTCTTCCGCCGACTTGCCGCGCAGCTTCGCGACCTCGTCGGGCCGGCGGAGGCCGCGGAGGCCCTCGATCGTCGCTCGTGACACGTTGATCGCGTTCGACGACCCGAGGGACTTCGCCAGCACGTCGCGCACGCCGGCCGCCTCGAGGATCGCCCGCGCCGCGCCACCCGCGATGACACCGGTACCGGGCGCCGCCGGTTTGAGCAGGACGCGCGCGGCGTCGTGCTCGCCGAGGATCGTGTGGGTGATCGTGGAGCCGGCGATCGGCACAGCGAAGAGGTTCTTGCGCGCCTCCTCCATCCCCTTCTGGATCGCGGCCGGGACCTCCTTCGCCTTGCCGTAGCCCAGCCCGACGTTCCCGTTGCCGTCACCGACCACGACGAGCGCGGTGAAGGAGAAGCGCCGGCCGCCCTTGACGACCTTCGCCACGCGGTTGATCGCGATCACGCGCTCTTCGTACTGGCCTTCAGGCATGACTACCTCTCGGAAGCGTTCAGAAGCGGAGCCCGGCTTCGCGCGCGCCGGACGCGACGCCGGCCACACGACCGTGGAAGCGGAAGCCCCCGCGGTCGAAGACGACGCTCTCGATCCCGGCTGCCCGCGCGCGCTCACCGACGAGCTTGCCCACGGTCGTGGCGGCGTCGACCGTGCCGGTCGAGCCGTCGCGCAGGTCGGCCTCGACGGTCGAGGCAGCCGCGAGCGTACGGCCACTCACGTCGTCGACGACCTGCGCGTAGATGTGACGGTTGGAGCGGAACACCGACAGACGCGGCCGCTCGGCGGTGCCGCGCACCTTCTTGCGCACCCTGCGGTGACGCCGCTCCCGGCTGAGCTGTCGACTGACAGGCATCGCTCTCGTCCCCGGTTCCTCGGTTACTTGGCGCTCTTGCCGGCCTTGCGCAGGACACGCTCGCCGGCGTAGCGGATGCCCTTGCCCTTGTACGGCTCGGGCTTGCGGATCTTGCGGATGTCGGCCGCGACCTGGCCGACCAGCTGCTTGTCGAACCCACGGACGGCGATGCGCGTCGGGCTCGGCACCTCGAACGTCACACCCTCCGGCGCGCGCACCGGGACGGGGTGCGAGTACCCGACCTGGAGCTCGATCCGGTCCGGGCCCTGTCCCGTCGCGCGGTAGCCGACGCCGACGATCTCGAGCTCGCGTACGAAGCCCTCCGACACGCCGACGACCATGTTGTTGACGAGCGAGCGAGTCAGCCCGTGCAGCGCGCGGTGCTCGCGCTCGTCGTCCGGGCGCGTGACGATCAGCTCGTCGCCCTCACGCGCCACCGTGATGCCCTCGGGCGCGTCGAGCTCGAGCGATCCTCTCGGACCCTTCACCGCGACGTGACCGTCCGCGATCGTCACGTCGACGCCGGACGGGATCGGGATGGGCTTCTTGCCGATGCGGGACATGCGAACGCTCGCTATCTCGATTGGTCGACTTCGCTTCGGCCTCCCGGGCTCCGCCCAGGCCTCCGCTTCGTCTCCTTTACCAGACGTGACAGAGGATCTCGCCGCCGACGCGACGCTCCCGCGCCTCGCGGTCGGTCATCAGACCCTGGTTGGTGGACAGCACCGCGATCCCCATGCCACCGAGGACACGGGGAACCTTCTCGGCCTTCGTGTAGACGCGCAGGCCGGGCTTCGACACGCGCTTGATGCCCGAGATCGTGCGGCGACGGTCCGGCGTGTACTTCATGTCGATGACGAGTCGCCGGCCCGGGCGGGTCGGGTCGTCCTCGACACGGAAGTCCTCGATGTAGCCCTCGCTCTTGAGGATGCCGGCAAGTGCCTCCTTCAGCTTCGACGACGGCATCGCGCAGTCGTCGTGGAAGGCGGTGTTCGCGTTGCGGATCCGGGTGAGCATGTCGGCGATCGGGTCGGTCATCGTCATCGCCTCACCCCCTCACCACGACGCCTTGGTGACACCGGGGACCTCGCCGAGGTGCGCGAGCTCGCGCAGGCAGATCCGGCACAGGCCGAACTTCCGGTAGACGGAGCGCGATCGGCCGCAGCGGCGACACCGCGTGTACGAGCGCACCTTGAACTTCGGTGCGCGCCGCTGCTTCTCGATCAATGCCTTCTTCGCCAATGCACTACCCCTGCGTCTGGCCGGGACGGCGGAACGGGAAGCCGAGCGCCCGGAGCAGCGCGCGGCCCTCGTCGTCCGTGCGCCCGGTCGTCACGATCGTGACGTCCATGCCGCGCACGGTGTCGATCTTGTCGTAGTCGATCTCCGGGAAGATCAGCTGCTCGGTGATGCCGAACGTGTAGTTGCCCCGCCCGTCGAACGAGTCGGGGTTCATCCCGCGGAAGTCACGGATGCGGGGGATCGCGACGCTCACGAGTCGGTCGTAGAACTCCCACATCCGGTCGCCGCGCATCGTGACCTTCACGCCGATCGCGTTGCCTTCGCGGAGCTTGAACCCCGCGATGGACTTCTTCGCGCGAGTTACCGCCGGTTTCTGCCCGGTGATGACGGTGAGGTCGTTGATCGCGCCGTCGAGGAGCGACGACTGCTGGGTGGCGCGACCCACGCCGCAGTTCACGACGATCTTCTCGAGCCGCGGCACCTGCATGACGTTCCCGAGCGACAGCTCGGACTGCAGCTGCCCACGCAGCTCCTCGAGGTAGCGCGTCTTGAGCCGCGGCACGGGGCGCGCCGGTGCGGGCGCGGCCATCAGACGTCACCTCCGCACTTCCTGCACACGCGGACCTTGTTGCCCTCGTCGTCGACGCGGTACCCGACTCGGGTCGGACCGCACGACGAGCACACGAGTGCGACGTTCGAGATGTCGATCGGCATGTCCTTGTCGATGATCCCGCCCTGCATCGTCGCCCGCGTCGCGCGCTGGTGACGCTTGGCGATGTTCACGCCCTCGACGATGACGCGGCGGTGGTCCGGCAGGACGCGGGTGACCTCGCCCTCCTTGCCGATGTCCTTGCCCTTCAACACGCGGACCCGGTCACCCTTGTGGATCTTCAGCTTCGCCGTGCTCTTCACGGTTAGAGCACCTCCGGTGCGAGCGAGACGATGCGCATGAACCGGCGGTCGCGCAGCTCGCGCCCGACCGGTCCGAAGATGCGCGTCCCGCGCGGTTGCATCTGGTCGTTGATGAGGACGGCTGCGTTCTCGTCGAAGCGGATGTAGCTGCCGTCCGCGCGACGCTTCTCCTTCTTCGTTCGCACGACGACGCACTTCACGACGTCGCCCTTCTTGACCGCGGCCCCCGGGACGGCGTCCTTCACGGTCGCGACGAACACGTCGCCGATGCCTGCGTAGCGGCGGCGGGTTCCCCCGAGGACCTTGATGCAGAGCACCTCCTTGGCCCCGGAGTTGTCGGCCACCTTGAGTCGTGACTCCTGCTGGATCAATGTCTTCTCGCTCGCTCAGTCACTGCAGGGCTCCGGTGTTCGCCTTGCTCGACGCGTATCCATCGCTCGCTGGCGAGTGCCCTGCGCTCGCTGCCGCTCGCTTCGGGCACCGCACGGTGTGAACGCTGCGCTCCATCTACCGCGCCCGCTCGAGGACCTCGACGAGGCGCCAGCGCTTCGTGCGCGACAGCGGACGCGTCTCCGCGACACGGACCCGGTCGCCCTGGCGCGCGTCATTCGTCTCGTCGTGGACGTACAGCTTCCGCGTGCGCTGCACGGTCTTGCGGTAGCGCCGGTGCTGCACACGGTCGACGACCGCGACGACGAGCGTCTTGTCCATCTTGGTGGAAACGACGAGGCCTTCACGGACCTTGCGTCCGTTGGCGCGCGTCTCCGCCTGCGTGGTGTCGTCGGCCATCGCCTACTCCTCGCCCTGCTCGGCCTCGGCGGCCTCGATCTCTCGCGCGCGCAGGAACGTCAGCAGCCGCGCGATGTCGCGCCGCACCTCGCGCAGCCGCGAGGTGTTGTCGAGCTGACCCGTCGCGTTCTGGAACCGGAGGTTGAAGTGCTCTTCGCGCGCCTCGGCGAGACGCGCGAGCAACGCGTCGTCGTTCAGCTCGCGCAGCTCTTTCGCCTTCGCCATCGCTACACCTCTTCGTGGCGCAGCACGAAGCGCGACTTGATCGGGAGCTTGTGCATCGCGAGCCGCATCGCCTCGCGCGCCGTGTTCTCGGGGACACCGGACAGCTCGAACATGACGCGTCCCGGCTTCACGACCGCGACCCAGTGCTCGGGGTTGCCCTTCCCCGACCCCATGCGCGTCTCGGCCGGCTTCTGCGTGACGGGCTTGTCCGGGAAGATGTTGATCCACACCTTCCCGCCGCGCTTGATGTAGCGGGTCATCGCGATACGAGCGGCCTCGATCTGGCGGTTGGTGATCCAGCCCGGCTCGAGGGCCTGGATGCCGTAGTCGCCGAAGTTGACGCGCGTGCCGCCCTTGGCGGCGCCGTCCATGCGGCCCCGCTGCACCTTCCGATGACGAACCTTCCGCGGCATCAACATCAGAACGAATCTCCGTGCTAGAGGCACGACCGACAGGCGGACGGGTCTCCCGGCCGCCGGGCCGTGCCGTTGGTCGCCCGTCGCGGCGAGCTTGCGAGCGCGGCAGAGAACATGGTCAGTCTTCGTCTCCCCTGAAGTGCGGGGTCTCGTGGTGCTGGCGCGTGCGGCGCTCGATCTCCTCCTCCTCGGCGAGGAGCCGTTCGAGCTCGGGGTCCGCCTCCTTCACGAGGGCGGCGGTCTCGTCGGCCGCGCCCTCCTCGGGCGCGCCACCCTCGGCGGGTTGTGCCTGCGCGGCCGCAGCACGACGGCGTCCCCCGCCCGCGCTCACGACCCGCCGGCCGGGTCCTTGACCGGACGTCTCGCCGACGGCCATCGCCGCCTCGCGCGAGATCTTCTCCTCGGCCGCGGACTTGTACGGGAGGATGTCGCCCTTGTAGATCCACACCTTCACGCCGATGCGGCCGAACGTCGTACGCGCCTCGGCCTGGCCGTAGTCGATGTCGGCGCGCAGCGTGTGGAGCGGAACGCGACCCTCGCGGTACCACTCCTTTCGCGACATCTCCGCCCCGCCGAGCCGACCGCTGCACTGCACGCGGATCCCCTGCGCGCCGGCCTTCATCGCCGTCTGCACGGCGCGCTTCATCGCCCGCCGGAACGAGACACGACCGGCGAGCTGATCGGCGACGCCCTGCGCGATGAGGTTGGCATCGAGCTCGGGCTGCTTGATCTCCTGGATGTTCAGCTGGATCTTGGGATTGCCGGTGATCTTCAGCAGACCGGCGCGCAGCCGGTCGGCCTCGGCGCCGCGCCGGCCGATGACGATGCCCGGCCGCGCGGTGTACAGATCGACGCGCAACCGGTCGCGCGTGCGCTCGATCTCGATCCGGCTCACTGCCGCGCGCTCCAACTGCTTGCGCAGGTAGTCGCGGACCTTCCAGTCCTCGACGAGCGCGTCGGTGTAGGCCTCGTCCTCGGCGAACCACCGCGACTTCCAGTCGGTCGTCACGCCGAGACGGAAGCCGTACGGGTTGACCTTCTGACCCATGGCTACGCCTCTTCTTCCGTCTCGTCTGCGGACGCGCCCGCCTCGGTCTCGGCGTCCCCGACCGCCTCGAGCTGCTCGCTCTCCTCGGCGCCGGTCTCCTCCGTGCCCGTCTCGTCGCTGCCGGTCTCGTCGCTGCCGGTCTCATCGCTGCGGGTCTCGTCGCTGCCGGTCTCTGGCGTCTCGCCGACCGGGGTCTCCTCGACCGGGGTCTCGACGCCCTCGGTCGCCTCCGTGGTCTCGACCTCCTCGGTCGCCGCGGCCTCGCGCTGCGGACGGCGGCGGCGCTGCACGCGACGGCGACGGTCCGGCACACGACCCGACGCGGCATCGCGACGCGCGCGCTCCTGCAGCTGCTCGTCGCTGTAGCGCGCGACGACGACGGTGACGTGGCTCGTCCGCTTGCGGATGCGCGTCCCGCGACCGCGCGCTCGTGGCCGCCAGCGCTTCTGTGTCGGCCCCTCATCGGCCCACGCTCGCGACACGTACAGCTCGTCGGCAGGCAGGTGGTCGTTCTCCTCCGCGTTGGCGATCGCGGAGTCGAGGAGCTTCAGCACCTCGTCGGCCGCGTCACGCCCGCACAGCTGCAGCTGCTGGCGCGCCTCGCCCACCTCGACGCCGCGGATCAGGTCGAGGACGGCGCGCACCTTGTACGGCGACGTCGGGGAGTAGCGGAGTGTTGCGCGTGTCTCAGGCACCGTCGACACCCCTCATCGCCGGCTCGAGCGCTCTTGGCCGGCGTGGTACCGGAACGTGCGCGTCGGCGCGAACTCGCCGAGCTTGTGGCCGACCATCGCCTCGGTCACGTAGACGGGGACATGCTTGCGGCCGTCGTGCACCGCGAGCGTGTGGCCGACCATCTCGGGCGTGATGGTCGAACGGCGCGACCACGTCTTGATGACGCGACGCTCGCCGCTGGCGTTCATCCGCTCGACCTTCACGCGCAGGTGCTCGTCGACGAACGGACCCTTCTTCAGACTGCGCGGCATCGACTACCTCCGAGCGCCGCGACCACGACGACGACGCACGATCAACTTGTCCGACGGCTTGCCCCGACGGCGCGTCCGCCCTTCGGGCTTGCCCCACGGGGATACGGGGTGCCGGCCGCCCGAGCTCTTCCCCTCGCCGCCACCGAGCGGGTGGTCGACCGGGTTCATCGCGACACCGCGCACGTGCGGGCGCTTGCCCTTCCACCGCGCCCGGCCGGCCTTGCCGACGGAGACGAGCGCGGCCTCGGTGTTGCCGACCTGTCCGATCGTCGCGCGGCAGTCGATCGGGACACGCCGCATCTCCGTCGACGGGAGTCGCAGCGTCGCGAACTGACCTTCCTTCGCGACGAGCTGGACGGACGCGCCCGCGCCGCGCGCGAGCTTGCCACCGGCGCCCGGCTTCAGCTCGACGTTGTGGACCGTCGTGCCGACCGGGATGTAGCGCAACGGCATCGCGTTGCCGGGCCGGATCTCCGACCCCTGACCGCTCTGCAACATGTCGCCGACGGCGACCTGCGCGGGAGCGAGGATGTAGCGCTTCTCGCCGTCGCGGTAGTGCAGCAGCGCGATGCGCGCGTTGCGGTTGGGGTCGTACTCGATCGCCGCGACCTTCGCCGGCACGCCGTCCTTGTCGCGACGGAAGTCGACGACGCGGTAGCGCTGCTTGTGCCCACCGCCGCGGTGGCGCGACGTCATCCGCCCGTATCCGTTGCGGCCGCCCGTCTTCGGCTTCGGCTTCGTGAGCGACTTCTCCGGACGGTCCTTCGTGACCTCGGCGAAGTCCGACACGGTCTGGAAGCGGCGTCCCGCGCTCGTCGGCTTGCGCTTGCGGATCGGCATCGTCAGCTCCCGAAGATCTCGATCCGGTCGCCCGGGGCGAGCGACACGACGGCACGCTTCTGATCGGGGCGCTTCCCCCACGTCCCGGTGCGCCGGTTGCGCTTGCGCTTCCCGGCCCGGTTCATGGTGTTCACGTTCGTGACATGGACGCCGAAGATGGACTCGACCGCCTGCTTGATCTCGATCTTGTTGGCGTCGGGCGCGACGAGGAACGTGTAGACGTTCTCGTCGTACGCCGCGTACGACTTCTCCGACACGACGGGCCGGATGATCACGTTGCGCGGGTCGCGGCCGTTCATTCCGCGTCCTCCGGGTCGTTCGTCGCGTCCTCTGCCCGACCGGACAGCCGCGCGACCGTCGTGTCGAGCGTCGCCCGGCTGAAGACGAGCCGGTCACTCACGAGGACGTCGTAGGTGTTCAGCTCCTCGGGCAGCACGATCGCCACGCGCTCGCCGAGGTTGCGGAACGACTTCCACGCCGCCTCCTCGTGCCGAGCGAGCACGAGCAGGACACGCTCCTCGCGGCCATCGCCGCCGCGCAGGCCGAGCGCCTCGAGCACGCGAACAGCATCCTTCGTGCGCGGCGCGTCGATCCCCCACTCGTCGACGACCGTGATGCGCCCGTCGGCGGCGCGGTCGGACAGCGCGGAGCACAACGCGAGCCGGATCATCTTCTTGGGCGTCCGCTGCCGGTAGTCACGCGGCTTCGGGCCGTGCGCGATGCCACCGCCGCGCCAGTGCGGCGCGCGGATCGATCCCTGCCGTGCCCGGCCGGTGCCCTTCTGCCGCCACGGCTTCGAGCCACCGCCCGCCACCTCGGCGCGCGTGCGCGTGCTGTGCGTGCCGGAGCGCGCGGCCGCGAGCTGCGCGGTGACGACCTGGTGCATGACGGCGACGTTCGGCTCGATGCCGAACAGCGCGTCGGGGACGTCGACCGTGCCGGCATCGTCGCCGGTCGCCTGCTTCACCGTGATGGTCGCCATCACTGCGCTCCCGCGTTCGCGCGCTTCACCGCGTCGCGGACGAACACGAGGCCGCCCGTCGGACCGGGGACGGAGCCGCGGACGAGCAGGAGGCCGCGCTCGGCGTCACCCTCCACGACCTGCAGGTTGAGCGTGGTCACCCGCTCGTGGCCGTACTGCCCGGCCATCCGCGTGCCCTTGAACACGCGTGCCGGTGTCGCGCACGCACCGATCGAGCCGGGCGCGCGGTGCTTCTTGTGGTTGCCGTGCGACGCGCCCTGGCCCTTGAAGTTGTGCCGCTTCATCGGGCCGCTGAACCCCTTGCCCTTCGAGATGCCCGTGACGTCGACACGGTCGCCGGCCCCGAAGAGATCCGCGCGCACGACCTGACCGACCTCGAACGCGGACAGGTCGTCGACGCGCAGCTCCGCGAGGTGCGGGCTCGGGTCGACGCCCGCCTTGCGCAGGTGACCGAGCTCGGGCTTGTTCAACCGGCGTGCCTTCACCTCGCCGAACGCGAGCTGCACCGCCGAGTACCCGTCGCGCTCGGGTGTCTTGAGCTGCACGACGCGACACGGCCCCGCCGCGATGACGGTGACGGGCACGATCCGATTGTCGGCGTCCCAGAGCTGGGTCATTCCCAGCTTGCGCCCGAGGATCCCTTTGGTGGCCATGAGAGGCGTCTTTCCCCTGAGCCGGCGTGAGGCCTGTGCTCACGCGAACGCTCCGCGGGGAAGGATCCCGGCGGAGCGTGGTTCGGTTGTGCTGCGCTGTCCCGCGAGCGCGGCAGGCGCAGACGTCGATTGGTGAGCCCAGAGATCCTAACGGATCCCGGGGCCCGAGGCGAAACGCCCGGACGCCGTCGTTCGGGACGCGGCAGGCTGACGACCCGCCGCGCCGTCGAGGAGGAACCGATGCCCCGCGCCCGTGTTGCGACCGTCGTCGCGGTGCTCGCCATCGTCACCGCGGCGTGCAGCGGCGGAGGGTCCGCGCGCGCGGAGAGCGGCGCGAAGCAGCCCCGGCCCGAGACGTTCACGGGGCCGCTCGACGCGTTCTACCGCGTGCCGAAGCCGCTGCCGCGGGGGCTACCCGGGCAGCTGATCCGCGTCGAGGACCTGGGCGTGCGCTCGGGCGCGCGCACATACCGCGTCATGTACCACTCGCTCGACGTCCGTCATCACGACCGTGCCGTCACGGGCGTCGTCACCGTACCGACCGGCCCCGCACCCGCCGGCGGGTGGCCGGTGGTGTCGTGGGCACACGGCACGACGGGACTCGCGTCGCCGTGCGCGCCGTCGCGCTCGGGAACGCCCGCGCCGGCGTTCGGCGTACGCGGCGTGGCGGTCGCGACCGACTACATCGGCCTCGGCCCGACCGGCGAACGCCACCCGTACCTCTCCGGGCCCGACGAGGCGCACAGCGTGATCGACGCGGTGCGCGCCGCCCGCGCGCTGCCCGGCTCGCACGCAGGAACGCGTTGGCTCGCGATCGGCCATTCCCAGGGTGGCCACGCCGCGCTCTTCACGAACCAGCTCGCGGCGTCGTACGCGCCCGAGCTGCACCTGCTCGGGACGGTCTCGCTCGCGCCGGCCGCCGAGCTCGCGGGCACCTTCGGCCCGGCCGACCAGATCGTCCCCCGCATCGTCGGCGTCATGGCGCTCTACGGGCTCGCGGCCGACCATCCGCAGGTGAAGCCGCGCGACTACGTGAGCAGCGAGGTCGCGGCACGCGACGCCGTCATCGACACCGGGTGCCTCGACCGGATCACCGCCGCGTTCGTGCCGATCCCCGCCGACTCCTTCTACCGGGTGTTCCCGCTCGACAAGGAGCCCGCCCGCTCGGTCATCCTCGCCAACGATCCCGGCCACGTCGCGAGCCCGTCACCGCTGCTCCTCGTCTCGGGCACCGCCGACACCTACGTCGTCGAGCCCAGGGTCGACGCGCTGATGCAACGCCTCTGCAGCGTGGGCCAGGTCACCCAACGCCTCGACCTACCAGGAGCCAACCACGGCACCGAGGTCGCGACCGCGACACCGCAGATCACGCAGTGGTTCGATCAACGCTTGTCAGGCGCGCCATCCGTGAACAACTGCAGACACTGACGCCGAACCCGTCACCCGACGTAACGCGACCCGGCGAGGTAACGCGCGCCAAGCGGCGGGAGTGTCGGTCGCCGGCCGGTTGCGTGCGCAGGCGGGAGACCGAGCGCAGCGAGAGGCTCCCGCCGCGCCCCTACACCTGTTGCAGCTTGATCTCGATGTCGACGCCCGCCGGGAGGTCGAGGCGCTGCAACGACTCGACCGTCTTCGTCGTCGGTTCGACGATGTCGATCAGCCGCTTGTGGATCCGCATCTCGAAGTGCTCGCGCGAGTCCTTGTCGACGTGAGGGCCGCGCACGACGCAGTAGCGGTGGATCTCGGTCGGCAACGGCACCGGGCCGCGCACCTTCGCCTGGGTGCGCACGACCGTCTCGACGATCTTCTTGGTCGACTGGTCGATGATCTCGTGATCGTAGGCCTTGAGCCGGATCCGGATCTTCTGGCCCTTCGCGTCAGGCATGACAGCCGCGTTCCGTTCGCGTCGAGGTGAGCAGAGCGCCCGAGGCTACTTGATGATCTTGGTGACGCGGCCGGCGCCGACGGTGCGGCCGCCTTCGCGGATCGCGAAGCGGAGGCCTTCTTCCATGGCGATGGGGGCGATGAGCTCGACGGTCATCTCGGTGTTGTCACCGGGCATGACCATCTC